>CAZZDF010000308.1:0-2740 GCA_964652915.1 uncultured Propionivibrio sp.
CTTGCAGGGATTGAACTTCGTTCTTGGGGATCTTATCGACAAGCCCCAGTTGTCGGGCTGTTTCATAGCTCTGGTGGAGTTGTAACCAGATTCCTGCGGTTGCCGGGGCGGCTACCAGATCGCTGATCAGCAGGTGCTGCGAAAGCGCGACCAGGCTTTGCCAGAGGGCTTCTGCCTGGGTGTCGGTATCGTTTTCCGCGAGGCGCGGCGCCAGCGTTGTCAAGTCGTTGGCCAAGCCTTGCAGCAGATCTTGAAGAGAGCGCACCAATTGCCTTGTTTTTCGCGGAATCGGGAGCGACGAACTGGAAAATTTCGGCGTCAGAGTATTTGCTGCCGAGATGCCGCGCGAGAACAGTCGTGCTAGAACTGCCGCGTGTTCGGGTGGGAGGATGGCGTTGTTGCGCAGTGTTTTCAAATGGGTGTGCAGCGCGGCCAGTTCATCTCCGGTATTCGGCGAAGGTGGGGTATCCAGCCAGGCGAAGATATCGTGCATGCATCCCTCTAGAACGGTGGCGGCCTGATTCAGATCTGAGCAAGGCGTGAGGCCGTGTTTAGCATCCTTCCAGAACAGAGTATATCGTGCCAGGCGATTGGCGGGGCATGGTTTTGCGGCAACCGGTAGCGGCCGGAAAATGGAATCCGGTTAATTATCAGCTTGTTATTTCGTGCTTTCTTGTTATAATTTCGCCCTTTTTCTGAATCTGGAATAGATCCTATGGTAGTCATTCGTCTGGCTCGTGGTGGCGCGAAAAAGCGTCCTTTCTACAATCTGGTCGTGGCCGATTCGCGCACGCGTCGCGATGGCCGTTTTATCGAGCGGATTGGTTATTACAACCCGATCGCTGCTGAGAAGGAAGAAGGTCTGCGTATTGCCGCTGATCGTCTGAACTACTGGCAGCAACAAGGCGCCCAGTTGTCGCTGACCGTTGCTCGTCTGGTCAAGCAGGCCGGCCTGAAGGCGGCTGCCTGATTTTAGTCTGACGGTCTTTTGTCTGATTCTGCTGACTTAGTACCGCCTGCCGATATTGTCGTTCTTGGCAAAGTTGTCGGTGCCTATGGTTTACGTGGCGCCGTGAAGGTTCATCCGTTTGCCGATGACCCGAAAGCTTGGGGGGAATTGACGCATTGGTGGGTTGGGCAGGAAGGGATGGCGCCCGCGTTGTGGCGTCAAACCAAGGTGCTCAAGTGCCGGGAACATGGCGAGGTGCTTATCGCTGAGCTGGAGTGCTTTCCGGATCGGAATGCCTCTGAGTCGGCCAAGGGCGTGCTGGTTGGTGCGCCGCGGGCAGTATTGCCAGAGACGGACAAGGATGAGTATTACTGGGCCGATTTGATTGGCCTGGAAGTGGTGAATACGCACGGTCAAGTTTTGGGACGAGTGCTCGGCTTGATCGAGACGGCTGCAAACGATGTGTTGCGGGTTGGCAACGGGGAAGATAAGGACAGTAAGGAACGCCTCTTGCCATTTGTCGCAACGGTTGTGCTTGAGGTGGATTTGCCGGCGCGGCGAATGCGCGTCGATTGGGAAGTGGATTGGTGAGTGTCGAAGATCGCCAGCTTCGCGTGGAAGTTCCAGCGGAGGGCCGGTTTGTTGCCGATGTGGTGACGCTGTTTCCCGAGATGTTCGCGGCGCTGACCCAGTCGGGGATTTCGCGGCGGGCGTTGGAAGAAGGACGCTGGAGCCTGGATTTCTGGAATCCGCGCGATTTCACTCGGGACGTGCATCGCACTGTTGATGATCGTCCTTACGGCGGTGGGCCGGGCATGGTGATGTTGCCGGAGCCTCTGGAAGCGGCGATCAAGGCGGCCAAGGCACGACAGGCGGCTGTTGGCGTGGCGCATAGCCGGGTGGTCTATCTGTCGCCGCAGGGCGCGCCGCTGACGCATCAGCGGGTGATGCGCTTTGTTGAAGCGGTCGCAAGTGAAGGTGTGGTACTGCTGTGCGGGCGTTATGAAGGGATTGACGAACGTTTGATCGAACGTTGCGTCGATGAGGAAATTTCGATCGGGGATTTCGTGCTTTCGGGTGGCGAAATTCCGGCGATGGCCTTGCTGGATGCCGTCGTCAGGCAGTTGCCGGGCGTTTTGAATGACGCCGATTCGGCAGCACAAGATTCGTTTGTTGCGGGTTTGCTGGATTGCCCGCATTTTACGCGGCCGGAGGAATACGAAGGTCAGCGGGTGCCGGAGGTGTTGTTGTCCGGTCACCACGAGAAGATTCGTCGCTGGCGTCTTGAACAGGCGTTAGGGCGGACATGGCAGCGGCGCCCTGAGTTGTTACGGGGGCGTCCGATGTCGAAAGAGGAAACGCAACTCCTGGTGCAGTTTCAGGAGCAATGCGGTCAGGAAACTAAATAGGAGTATAAAAATGAATCTGATTGAGCAACTCGAACAAGAAGAAATTGCCCGTCTGGGCAAGACCATTCCTTCTTTTGGGCCGGGCGACACGGTTGTCGTTCAGGTCAAGGTGAAGGAAGGTTCGCGCGAGCGTTTGCAGGCTTACGAAGGCGTGGTTATCGCCAAGCGTAACCGTGGCCTTAACTCCAACTTCATCGTGCGCAAGATTTCCTCCGGTGAAGGTGTCGAGCGTACGTTCCAGACCTATTCGCCGCTGGTCGCTTCGATTGAAGTCAAGCGTCGTGGCGATGTGCGCCGTGCCAAGCTGTACTACCTCCGCGAGCGTTCCGGCAAGTCGGCGCGTATCAAGGAAAAGCTGACGCGCAAGCAAAAGGATTGATCG
>CAZZDF010000309.1:0-2737 GCA_964652915.1 uncultured Propionivibrio sp.
TTTTCAGGTAGCGCAGCGAGTTGGTGTGCATGCCGAGCGCGATGCGCAGGGTTTTACGTTCCAGATCCGGCTGTTGCGCGAGAATAAGCTTGTCGATGCCAATCGCCAGCGCCGAGTAGTCGCGAAAGACCGGATAGGTTTCCTGCAGGGCTTTGAGTAGCGCGCGCGCTTTTTGTCCGGGAGTTTGATCTGCTTGAGGTGTGTTCATGGATCCTGCCTAACTAATTTCCGTGCCAAAGTGGTGGGGAGCCAGTGTCGTGATGAACTGGTAAGGTGGTCTAATTTTTGTTTATTCTCCTTGCAACAACCTCGTGGGGCAAGAAAAAACGTGTGCCGGTTGTCTGAATCGGGATAAATGTAACCATATTCAGTCGTAGCGGCTAAAGTGTTGTTGTTGTGGTTCGTTATAGTGAGGTGTAGAGGTTTGCCAATATCAAGGCGAAGGATAACACCGTGAAAAGTGATGCAGATGAGTCGCGAGTCGTTGAAGAGGTTGTGTCAGGCAAGCCACGCTTGTCTTTGACTGTTATTCTGGTCATTGCGCTTGGGGTGTTGTTGGCCGGCAGTCTTGTGGCAATAGTTTGGCAGGTGCGATCAGCTGCGACCTTGAGGACCGAAGTGCTGGCGTTGAAGAAGCAGTTAAAGGAAAAAGTGGCAGAGCACGATGAATCCCAAGCCAAGGTTGAGCAGCTCATTGATGAGAACGAGAAACTTTCTGAGCAGGTTGGGTTGCTGAAGGAATATGCAGTGGCCAGTTCGCGCGGAGCTTCAAGCTCGCAGCTGAAGGCTGAGTGTGCAACTGCAGCGGGTGGCACGAGCGGTACAGAGATAAAACAGGAGGTTGTTCAAGGGGGTACTGTGCAGCCGGAACCAGAATTACCAAAACGAACGAAGAAACCAAAATCCGACAAGCCGAACTGCGAGTTGGTCGGCAAGACCAAAGAGGAGCAGGAAGAAACGCTCAAGCGTTGCGTTTCTTTGATTGATCTGCCGAAGTGAGTTGCCGCCCCCGGTTGGTTTCCTGGGAGTCAGGCGATTTCATCACGCAGCGAACAATAGGCGGCGTAGCGTTGCGGCGTCATCCCCCCCTTGTCGAGCAATGCGTGGACGGCGCAGTCGGGCTCGCGGTCGTGGCGGCAGTTGCGGAAGCGGCATTGGCCGAGCAATGGTCGCAACTCGATAAATCCCTGTTCGATGGCACCTTGCGACAGGTGGTGCAAGCCGAATTCCTGCAGACCCGGTGAGTCGATAAGCGCCGAAGTCTCGTCGAGACGGTAGAGGGTGGCGTGGGTCGTGGTGTGCTTGCCGGAGTCGAGCGATTCCGAAATTTCCCGGGTACGGGCGTTGGCGCCGGGAATCAGTGAGTTAGTTAGTGTCGATTTCCCCATCCCGGATTGCCCGACAAAAACGCTGGTTTGACCGAGCAGGTAGGGGCGTAGTGCCTCCACCCCGGCGCGGGCGGACAGCTCGAGCAGCGGGTAGCCCAATCGTTCAAATACGGCGAGCTGCGCGCGCGCTTCCGGGAGACGTTCCGTGAGGTCACATTTGTTGAGAACGATCAGTGTCCTGATTTCCTGATCTTCGGCAGCGACGATGCAGCGCGAGATCAGTTCGTCGGAGAACGAAGGCTCGGTGGCGACGACGATAACGATCTGCGTGACGTTGGCGGCGATCAGCTTTTGCCGGAATTCGTTGGAGCGATAAAGCAGGGTGCTGCGCGGTGCGATGGCTTCAATGACGCCTTGTTCATCGCCGCTGCGTTGTAGTGTGACATGGTCGCCGCAGGCGACTTCGCTTTTTTTGCCGCGCGGAAAGCACAGCAGCGTCTGGCCGTCGGTCAGTTCAACCTGATACTGCCGTCCGTGTGCGGCGATGACGGTGCCGTCGAGCTTCAAGATGGTTGCGCCAGTCGTTCGATGCGCAGCGCAGCCGGAGGGTGTGAGTCGTAGAACAGCGAGTGCAGCGGGTCGGGCGTCAGCGTGGCGGCATTGTCGTCATAGAGCTTGACCAGCGCGGTGATCAGGTCGCCGGCCGAGGCGTGCTGCGCAGCATAGCGGTCGGCTTCGAATTCGTGACGACGCGAGAGCTGGCTCAGGAGCGGTGTGAGCAGGAAGGTAAAGACCGGAACGACGAAGAAGAACAGGATCAGTGCCAGTGTCGTGTTTTGCGTGGCCACGCCAAGTCCGCTGAAGAACCACTCGGCGCTCATCAGTTGCCCGAGTACAGCGAGAAAAGCCAGTGCCATGGCAAACATCAGAGCAATGCGTTTGAGCACATGGCGGTGTTTGAAGTGCCCCAACTCGTGCGCCAGCACTGCTTCGACCTCGGTGGGCTGCAGGCGGCTAAGCAAGGTGTCGAAAAAGACAATGCGTTTGGTTTTGCCGAAGCCGGTGAAGTAGGCGTTGCCATGGTTGGAGCGCTTCGAGCCGTCCATTACGAACAGCCCGGAAGTGGCAAAGCCGCAGCGGGCGAGCAGGGCTTCGATGCGCTCTTTCAGCGGGGCATCGTCGAGCGGGGTGAATTTGTTGAACAGCGGCGCGATCCAGGTCGGGAAAATGAACAGCATCAGCAGGTTGAAGCCGCACCAGAACAGCCAGACGTAAAGCCACCAGCGCTCGCCCATTTGCGCCATCAGCCAAAGTACGGCGAGCAGTACGGGGGTGCCGATGGCCAAGCCCAGCGCGGCCTGTTTGAGCAGGTCGATGAAAAAGAGCTTGAGCGTCATGCGGTTGAAACC
>CAZZDF010000310.1:0-2733 GCA_964652915.1 uncultured Propionivibrio sp.
TGGGGCTTGATCAGCGTTTTACTTACGTCAGTCCTTCGGTTGAAAAGTTGCGTGGTTACACCAGTAGCGAGGTCATGCAGCAATCGCTCGAACAGGTTTTTGCCGGGGCGTCGGTGGCCGTTGCCGCCGCCGTCCTTGATCAAGCTCTGGCGGCAATACGTTCCGGGCAGTCGTTTGCCGAGTTTCGCGGAGAACTCGAGCAGCCATGCAAGGATGGATCGACGGTGTGGACAGACGTGACGATCAGCCCCATGCAGAACATGGACGGCGAGTTTATTGGCATCCTTGGTGTCAGTCGCGACATTACCGAACGTAAGCTGGCGGATTTGCGAATCCGCGAGAGCGAACAGCGTTTCCGCGATATTGCGGAAGTTTCGGCGGACTGGATTTGGGAGATCGATGCCGAGGGTCGCTATATCTACGCCTCCGACAGCGTTGAAACAATGATGGGGTATACGCCCGAGGAGGTTCTCGGACGGACGGTTTTTGACTTTATGTCGGCAGAGGAGGCGCAGAGTGCCGCGCCCGCATTTGGCCGTATCGTTGCCGCGAAGGAGCCGTTTAGCGATCTGGAGATTACGGTGCTCGGCAAGGATGGGGCGGCGCACATTACCCTGGTCAGCGCTACGCCGATTATCGGCAAGAACGGCCAATTGCTCGGCTATCGTGGCGTCGCGCGGGATATTACCGAGCGTATGCGGCTGGAAGGGGAGATCCGGAAACTTGCTTTTCATGATGCCCTTACCGGCTTGCCGAATCGCCGGCTGTTGAGCGATCGCCTGAGTCAAACCATGGCTGCCAGCAAACGCAATGGTTGTTCCGGTGCGTTGCTGTTCCTCGATATGGATAACTTCAAGCCGCTCAATGATACGCACGGGCATGAAGTTGGCGATTTGTTGCTGGTTGAAGTGGCGGATCGTCTGCGGCGTTGTGTGCGGGAGAGCGACACCATTGCCCGCTTTGGTGGCGACGAATTCGTGGTGATCCTTAATGAGTTGGCTGCGGATGGCGCTCTATCGACGCTCCAGGCGGCAACGGTGGCCAACAAGATCCGCAGTTGTTTGTCCGAGCCGTATGTGTTGATTGCCAAGCGAGAAGGGCTGAGCGACGTTACGGTTGAACATCACTGTGCGGCCAGTATCGGGGTTGCCCTGTTCGTCGGCGAAGAAGAAGACCCGGACGATGTGCTCAAGCGCGCTGATGGTGCGATGTACGCGGCCAAGGCCTCGGGGCGAAATGCGGTGCGTTTCGCTCCCGATATCCTGCGTCGGGCCGAGGCTGCATTGAATCTGGAAGCCGAGTTCGCTCCTCTCGCTTGGAGCGCGGATTTCGAATCCGGGAATGCGCTTATCGATACCCAGCATCGTGAGCTTTTTGAACGGATCAACGAGCTGCTTAAAGCCATCCTGGCGGTGAGCCCCGCCGAAGAGGTTGCTGTGTTGATTGATCGCTTGCTGCAACAGGCGAATCAGCATTTTCAGGATGAGGAGGCGACTATTTTGGCCGCTAATTTCCCGGAGGCGGCATCACATGCGTTGCTTCATCGCGATTTTGTTCAACGTGCCGAGGAGATGCGCCGTCGATTCAGCCATGGCGCTTTGCCGCTGGCAGAGTTGTTCCGGTTTTTGACCAAAGATGTTGTCCAGCATATTGCCGTTGCGGATCGGCAGTTTTATCCATTTTTGTCGCAGTCGCGTGAGCTTGCTAGCGATGTTGATTGAGGAGAGTGTGTCTTGAAACTACCCGGTGTTGTTCTATTGGGGACGGTTTGCTCGGTTGCGGCGATCAAGAGTATTGCCGCGCTTCCACCGAAATATCTCGAAGTAGAAGGCTTTCAACAGTGTCTGGCGGTACAGGAAGTTGGTTCCTATAGCGTGTGGTGCATGCCTGAAGAGAAGCCGGATTCCTGTTCTGTGGAAAGCTGGAAAAAACTGCTCGAGCTTTCCGGAAACGACCAGTTGCCTGAGTGTCGATCCGCGGCCACGCCAGTAACGCCATCGCCGGAAAAGCAGTGAGCTTCGTCGTTTTTTTCGTTGGCCTTGTCAACCGTCGCTCACCTGGGCGCGTTATTGGGCTTGTTACGAGTCTTCGACGAATGTTAAGGAGTTGAAAATGGGCAGTCTTAGCAACGAATCCTTCGATGAGTTTCTCGATTCCCTGAAGCAGGCCGGGGTGGCTATCAGCAACGAGCGCGAGTTGCGCGAGCGTCTGGCCGAAACACAACGCTGGCGTTTTGCTTTCTCCACGCTGGCTTCCAATGGCCGTCCCTTGGGCATCCGCTTTGAAGACCGTAGCGAAGGCGTGAACGAAGCGCAGATTCATCGTGCTTTTACGGAGTTCCAGTTTCCGGAGAGCATGGAAGTCGAGTTTGCTGCCAACCTCCGCGACCATCACTGATTTTCGTTAGCGCGCCGAGGGCGTGCCAGCGACCCCCGATCCGTTGCGATTTGGCAACTTCCGGCAGCGATTGTTCTGGTCGGCCGGTTTTCGGGGAACAAAAAAGACCCGCAGATTTGAACTCTGCGGGTCTTTCCATTTGCGAAGCCGGTTTAGCGGGTGATCGGCTTGTAGCGGATGCGCTTGGGTTTGGCACCTTCTTCGCCGAGGCGGCGGATCTTGTCTTCTTCGTACTCGTGGTAGTTGCCGGAGAAGAAGCTCCACTGCGAATCGCCCTCGCAGGCCAGGATGTGCGTGCAGATGCGGTCGAGGAACCAGCGGTCGTGCGAGATCACC
>CAZZDF010000311.1:0-2727 GCA_964652915.1 uncultured Propionivibrio sp.
GCGTTGAGTGCATAGTGCTTTGGGTTTGCGTCGGGATCGTTGGCCGCCACGGCATCTGCTGGCGAAAAGCTTTCGCGATGAAAGTAGCGCATGTCGAAACCGCGTACCTCGGCGAACGTGCGTATCGCATTCATGTAGCCTGCCGGCCCGCAGGTGAAAATCGTTCGATCGTCAATATCCGGAACCAGTTCGTTGAACAGCGCGGCGTCGATCGGCCCGATCAGGTCTTCGACAAAAGCCGGGGTTTCGAGGATACGGCTGAGTGTGAAGTTTTCGTGTTCGCGTTGCAGGCGGTTAAGTTCGGCGGCCATGATGACTTCGGCGCCCGAGTACGCGCTGTGAATGAAATGAATGTTGGCGGTCGGTTGGCTTTCCAGCAGCCAGCGCGCAATGGCCATGCATGGCGTGATGCCGCAGCCGGCCGAAAACAGCAGGATGTGCTCGGTCGACGGCTGGTCGATGATGTTGAATTCGCCGGCCGGCGGCAAGGCATGCAAGACGTGACCCGGCTGCAGATGGTCGAGCAGGTGGTTCGACACCTTGCCGCCTGGAACCCGTTTGACGGCAATCGAGACTTTTTCCGCGCGGTTTGGCGAGGACGACAAGGAGTAGGCGCGGTGCAGCACTTCGTCGGCGACATCGACCTGAAAAACGACAAACTGACCGGCTTTGAAGTTGAGCGGTGTGGCGTCGTGGGTCTGAAAAACAAAGGTGGCGGCTTCGGCGGTTTCTTCGATCCGTTCAATGCAGACAAGCGGGGCGAGTTCGCCGGGGGTATTGGGTAGCAAGGAGTTCATCGCGGTTTAATTTGATCGCAAATGGTACGGCCGCCGAAGCGGCCGTACGATGGGTCAGGCAGCCTGGAGCATGCTCTTCAGATCGGCCTCGACGGTGCTGATCGGGGTGAGTCCGAATTCCTTGTGCAGGATGCTCACCAGATTTTCCGTCAGGAAGCCGGGGATGCTCGGGCCGACGCGGATGTTCTTGATGCCGAGCGAGAGCAGGGTGAGCAGTACGACGATGGCTTTTTGCTCAAACCAGCTCAGCACCAGCGTCAGCGGCAGATCGTTGACGTCGCAGTCGAACTCCTTGGCCAGCGCCAGCGCCAACTGGATTGCCGAATAGCTGTCGTTGCACTGGCCGATGTCGATCAGGCGTGGAATGCCGTTGATGTCGCCGAACTGCTTCTTGTTGAAACGATACTTGCCGCAGGCCAGCGTCAGGATGACGCTGTCTTTCGGGGCGCTGGTGGTGAATTCCTCGTAGTAGCTGCGCTCGCGCTTGTCGCCGTCACAGCCGCCGACGAGGAAGAAGTGCTTGATGTTGCCCTGCCGGACCTGATCGATCACGGCCGGTGCGGCGGCCATCAGCGCATTGCGCCCGAAGCCGATGGTGATCTTGTAGGGGATTTCGTTATACGGGAAACCGGCCTGAGCTTGCGCGCAGGCGATGACCTCGCTGAAATCGTTACCTTCGATGTGTCGCACGCCGGGCCAGCCGACGATGCTGCGCGTGAAGATGCGCTGGGCGTACTGGCCGACATTCGGGTCGATCAGGCAGTTTGAGGTCATCACGATGGCGCCGGGGAAAGCGGCAAATTCGCGCTGCTGGTTCTGCCAGGCGCTGCCGTAGTTGCCGACCAGATGCTTGTACTTCTTGAGCTCCGGGTAGGCGTGCGCTGGCAGCATTTCGCCATTGGTATAGACGTTGATGCCGGTGCCTTCGGTTTGTTCAAGAATCGCCTTGAGGTCACAGAGATCATGGCCGGAAACCAGAATGGCCTTGCCGGCGACCGGCTTGACGTTAACCTGGGTCGGTTCCGGGTGGCCGAATTTGCTGGTTTCGCCGTGGTCGAGCATCTTCATCACTTTGTAGTTCAACTGCCCGATGGCCATTGAGGTGGCGAACAGCGCGTTCATGTCCTCAGGGTCGGTACCCAGCCAGGCCATGATGCGGTGGAATTCGGCGGCGATCTCTGCATCGACTTGCCCGAGCACGCGCGCATGCTCCATGTAGGCGGCGGCGCCTTTCAGGCCGTAGAGGCAAAGCAGACGCAGACCGAGCACATCCTCGTTGAGCACGCCTTTGCCACGATTGACTGCAGCGATCGGTGCTTGTGCCAGCAGCCCGGCCATGTCGCTGGCGAGTTCGAAGGCGGCAGCGCCGGTTGGGACGACCGGCGTTTTTCCGGCGGCTTGGCAGGCCGCCTCATAGCTTTGCCGCAACTGCTGGCGGTAGGTTTGTGCCTGACGGGCGTAGCCGGCAATCCGTTCGCCTTCGAAGTTGACATTGGTTAGCGTGGCGAAGAAGGCTTGCGGTACAAAGGAGTCGACTACCGCATCAACGATGCCGAACTCACGGGCTTTTTCGGCGTAAAACGAGGTGCCTTGCAAGGCATAGACGAGCAGGTCCTGCAAATCGGAGACGTCGGCCGTCTTGCCGCACATGCCCTGGGAAAACGAGCAGCCTTTGCCGGCAGGAGTTGAAATGGTTTGTTCACATTGCACGCAAAACATAAGAAAGGTCCTGAAGAAAATTGGAGGGGTTCAGCAGGACCGGACTCTAACGATCATCACCCGGCAGGTATTTGATCGCGGTCAAATTTGGGAAAATGAGCCGTTTTTTGTCGTCGGTTTGGCGTTGCGTGGTGGGCTTTAATCCAGCGTCTTCCGGAACGTCTTCAGCCCGAATCCGAGCACGACGGCGATGAAGAGCAGGATGGGCCAG
>CAZZDF010000312.1:0-2723 GCA_964652915.1 uncultured Propionivibrio sp.
TCCATCAGGTGATGGTTTATATGGAGACCGAAGCGGCGTCGATTTTTCTTCTCGACGCTTCCGCTGAAAAGCTGACCTGCAAGGCTTGCGCCGGGCCGGTCGATATCGATGGGCTGACGATCGGCCGGGATCAGGGCATTGTCGGGCGGGCGCTCACCGATAACGCGGTGCAGATGGTGCGCGATGTGTCGGTCGATGGCGATTTTTCCAGTGCCGTTGATGAGACGACCGGCTTTACGACCCGCTCGATCCTGTGCGCGCCCTTATGCGTCAAGGGGCGCATGCTGGGGGCGCTGGAAGTGATCAACAAGTGCAAGGGCGATGGCTTGTTCGATCTGGCGGACAAGCAGTTTCTGCAGGTATTGGCGGGGATGGTTTCGCTGGCCGTGCATAACGCGCAGATGACCGAGGCGCTGGTCGAGCAGGAGCGCATGCAGCGCGAACTCGATCTGGCGCGGGAGATTCAGCGCGATTTGCTGCCGGCTCAACCGGCCGTCGATTTTCCGGTGCAGGGGCTGAATCTGCCGGCGTTTGAGGTTTCCGGCGATTTCTATGATTTTTTTGTGCTCGGCGATGGCCGTATTGCCTGGGGGCTGGGCGATGTTTCCGGCAAGGGCATGAATGCGGCGATGCTCATGGCCAAGACGATCAGCCTGTTCCGTTGTCTTGCCAAGACGGTGCATGAGCCTTCCCGGCTGCTCGCCATGCTCAACGATGAGTTGGCGGAAACTGCGAGCCGCGGGATGTTTGTGACGATGGCGGCCGGGGTGTTCGATCCGGCGAGCGGCGAAGTGGTCTTTGCCAATGCCGGGCATCAGCCGCCGCTTTATCGCAGCCCGGACGGCGCTTATGGCGAGTTGCCGGAGTCTTCGCCGCCACTCGGTATTGTCAGCGGCATGGACTATGCCGATCAGCGTTTGTTACTCGATGGCGGCCGGCTTTATCTCTTTACCGACGGAGTGACCGAAGGCTGGGATGCGGATGGCCGCATGCTGGAACTTTCGGGACTAAAAAACTTGCTGGATAAATACGCCGCGCAGTCTCCTGCGGCGCAACTGGTCGCTGTGGCCAATGCTCTGGCGCGTCCCGGTGTGCGCCTGCGGGACGATCTGACCTTGCTGGTGATCGGCTGATGACTATCCTGATTGACAAGGTATTTAGCGCCCAGCCTGAAGTGCTGGCCTCGGTGCGGAATGTCGTGCGCACGGCTTGCCAGCAGGCCGGGTGTGGCGAGGAGTGCAGCGAACAGGTGGTGCTGGCGATCAACGAGGCGTGCATGAACGTCATTCAGCATGGCTACGGTTTTGCCGAGGGGGCGTCGTTTGCGTTGCAGATACGGTTCGATAATGGCTTATTGACGGTGTATTTGCTGGATAATGCGATGCCGGTCGGTGATGCCGATTTGCGCCCGCGGGCGCTTGAAGAGCTGCGTCCCGGCGGTCTGGGCGTGCGTTTCATGCGCGAGTCGATGGATTCGGTGGCGTATGTGCCGGCGCCGGATGGGTATGTCAATTGCCTGCAGCTGAGCAAGCGGATTAGCTGAAATATTGGGGTGTTTCGTGGAAATAGAGATCGAAGACAAACCGCCGTACAAGATCGTTCGCCTGGCGGGCGATGTGGATCTGCATTCTTCGCCTGCCGCGCGCGAAGCCATTCTTGCCGTGCTCAAGGAGAAGGTGTCACTGCTTGTCGAACTGGCGGCGGTGACCTACATGGATAGCTCCGGCGTGGCGAGTCTGGTCGAGGGCTATCAAACGGCCAAGAAGCAGGGGCTAAGCTTCGGTCTGGTGGCCGTGGCGCCGTCGGCGATGAATGTGCTCAAACTGGCGCGGCTCGACAAGGTGTTCCCGATTCACGCTTCGCTTGCGGAGTGCCTGACGGGTGCTTGAGCCGGTGCTTTCCTTTGTCTCGCAGGTCGGCCAGCGCAGCGTGCTGGCGGTCAAGGAGGTTGGCTACCATTTCGCCTTGCTGGTCGAGGCCTTTTATTGGCTGATCTGCGGGCGCTGGCGCAGGCAACCGGTGCGTCTGGCCGCGGTGTTCAAGGAGGCGGTTGGCGTCGGTGTCGATGCGATCCCGATTGTGGCGCTGGCCTCCTTTGCCATTGGCATGATGCTGGCCATTCAGGGGATTTACACCTTGCGCACCTTCGGCGCCGAGGGGCAGGTCGTGCTGGGCATCGCCTTGTCGGTAACGCGCGAGTTTGCGCCGTTGATTACCGGGATTTTTGTCGCCGGGCGCTCCGGTTCGGCGATTGCCGCGCGCATCGGCACCATGCAGATTTCGCAGGAGATCGACGCGTTGCGGGTGATCGGCATCAAT
Organism: uncultured Propionivibrio sp.; assembly: GCA_964652915.1. Taxonomy (GTDB): domain Bacteria; phylum Pseudomonadota; class Gammaproteobacteria; order Burkholderiales; family Rhodocyclaceae; genus Propionivibrio. Next base: position 2,320 of record CAZZDF010000312.1, read on the forward strand.
CCGGTGCGTTATCTGGTGGCGCCTCTGCTTGCCGCGATGCTGCTCACGCTGCCGGCGCTGACCGTGATGTCCGGGCTGATTGCCCTGTTTGGCGGGGCGCTCTATTGCGCCGGCGAACTGAGCCTGCCGATGGGCATCTTTTTCGAGCGTACCTTCGAAGTGCTGGTTGCGCAGGATGTGATTCACGGTGTTTTGAAGAGCTTTGTCTTTGCCGTGATCATCACCTTGATCGGCGCGGTCAACGGTTTCAGCGTCAGCGCCGGCGCCGAAGGCGTCGGGCGCGCCACCACCCGTTCGGTGGTGCTTGGCTGTATCGGCATCATTCTGGCGGATATGGTTTTTACTTTTTTGACGAGTCGCTAGATGGAATCGCCCGACCTTGCCATCGACGTCAGCCATCTGGT
>CAZZDF010000313.1:0-2710 GCA_964652915.1 uncultured Propionivibrio sp.
CCAGCAATATGAACAGGCGTTTGGTGGAGCGTTTGAATCGCGGAAACATGGTGTTTGACCCTGATTATTTGTAGGGCGAAGTATCCACGGCGAGGTTGGCTTGGTCAAACGGTCGCCGTGAAATCGTTTGCCGTAGAGTAAAATCGCCGCATGGATGACGAATACTTCATGCGCGAGGCGCTTTCGATGGCGCGTTCGGCCGAATGTCTCGGCGAGGTTCCGGTAGGGGCGATCGTGGTGCGTGACGGGCAGATTGTCGGGCGCGGATTCAACTCGCCGATCGGCGAAAGCGACCCGACCGCGCATGCCGAAATTGCTGCGTTGCGCGATGCGGCTCGCCATCTGGAGAATTATCGTCTTCCCGGCTGCGAACTTTTTGTCACCCTCGAACCCTGCGCGATGTGTGCGGGCGCCATTCTGCATTCGCGCATTTCTCGCGTGGTCTATGGCGCGCGTGATCTGAAGACCGGGGTGCATGGCAGCGTGGTCGACCTCTTTGCCGTCGAGCGGCTAAACCATCATACGGAAGTGATCGGCGGCGTGCTGGCCGAAGAATGCGGCCAGCTGCTTTCCGATTTCTTCGCCATGCGGCGTGCCAAGCGAGGACAGTAGCCGTGTTCATCCGGATTTCGCTGGCCGAGCAGTCGCTGACCCTGTTCGATGAAAACGCTCAGGTGGTGCGTTGCTACCCGGTATCGACCGCCACCAAAGGGGCCGGTGAAGCGTTCGGCAGCTATTGCACGCCGCGCGGCAAGCACCTCATTCGCGCCAAGATTGGCGCCGGTGCACCGGAGAACGCCGTTTTCGTCGCGCGGCGTCCGACCGGCGAGATCTATTCGGCGGAACTGGATGCCGCCTTCCCAGGTCGCGACTGGATTCTCACGCGCATCCTCTGGCTTTCCGGTTGCGAACCGCAGCGTAACCGCCTCGGCCGTGTCGATACCATGCGCCGCTATATCTACATCCACGGTACGCCGGATAGCACCCGTATCGGCGTTCCCGGTTCGCACGGCTGCATCCGCATGCGCAACGCCGACATCATCGATCTGTTTGAGCGGGTGCCGGTGTATTCGACAGTGGAGATCGTCGAGTAGATGAATGTGGCCTCGATAAACCTGGTTGATTCCCGCTCCGCTCGATGAAACGCATACGGTCTTTCGGTCGAGTGGATCTGGCCTTGCTGCTCGTAGCAGCTTTGTGGGGCTTGAACATGCCGTTCATGAAGTACGGTATGGGACACATGCCGCCATTGGCGTTTAACTTGCTGCGTTTTATCCTCAGCATTCCGACGGCGTGGTTGCTGGTATTGGCCGGCAATAATGAAACCAAGTCCATCAAAGCCGCTGATTTGAAACCCTTGTTTTGGATCGGGTTTGCCTTTTTTGCCTTTATCTGGTTCTTTACCATTGGTTTGAGCAAGACCACCTCGGGTAACACGGCTATCCTGATGGGCTTATTGCCGCTGGGAGTGGTTTTCTGGAATCGTGTTTTCCGTGTGGAAGCGCTGTCCAGGCGTATGTATGGCGGTATTTTGTTGTCCTTGGCGGGGGCGATGATTGTCGTTTTCTATTCAGGAAAGGAAATCAGTCTGGACAGCCAGCATGTTGTTGGCGATTTGATCGTGCTGCTCGCCGTGGTGGCCAATGGCTATTTCCTTGCCAAGAGCAAGGCGCTGACCGAAAAGCATCCGCCTATGCTGGTTGTGACCTATTGCTTCACGATTGCCTTTGGTTTGCTGCTGGTGGTTTCCATCCCGAGTCTGCTTGAGGTGGATTGGTCTTCGTTGACGATGCTCGATTATCTGGCGATTTTCTACTGCGGCCCCGTGGCGCTCATCATCACCAATTTTCTCTGGATTTGGTGTGTGAGCCAGATTGGCAGTACCCGAACCTCGGTATTCAACAACCTCTCGCCGGTTTTCGCCATTGCCGGCGGCGTTTTCTTTCTGGGCGAGAGCTTTGGTCCGATGATGCTGGTCGGAGCGATGGTTATTTTCAGCGGGCTTTATATCTGTCGTACGGGAAAGATCGACGCTTGTTCGATCGGCCGTTCCGAAGGTAAAGGACAGCCTGCTTTAGTGGCCTCGCGAAGCGAGAACGACTGGTAGGCAGCCCCATAGGGGCTGGCGACCAGTCGTTGTAGCTCCCTCTCTCACCCCGGAAAGCTACAATACCCAATGCGCTCACCCAACTTCCGGCGCGGTTGTAGCTCCCTCTCTCACCCCGGAAAGCTACAATCGCCCTGTCATTGCTACAAACGAATGTGCTGTTGTAGCTCCCTCTCTCACCCCGGAAAGCTACAATTTCTTGGTAGGCATGGATTTCCCTTTCTGGGTTGTAGCTCCCTCTCTCACCCCGGAAAGCTACAATATTAGCTTTGCTTGCTATCAGTCTCTTTGTGTTGTAGCTCCCTCTCTCACCCCGGAAAGCTACAATCTATGAGCCGGATACGACGCTCTACGGCAGGTTGTAGCTCCCTCTCTCACCCCGGAAAGCTACAATTCTTGCGCAAAACAGGACGAGCTAAACCCGAGTTGTAGCTCCCTCTCTCACCCCGGAAAGCTACAATTCGCTGATCTTCGCGTGATGGAAAGCGCAGGTTGTAGCTCCCTCTCTCACCCCGGAAAGCTACAATTGAGCCGGATACGACGCCGCTATACGGAAGGTTGTAGCTCCCTCTCTCACCCCGGAAAGCTACAATGTAGTCAGAG
>CAZZDF010000314.1:0-2697 GCA_964652915.1 uncultured Propionivibrio sp.
ACCGCAGCACCGGCGCCTTCATCGTCATCGACGAATCGACCAACTACACGGTCGGTGCAGGGATGATTCTCTGATCGCCCTCAGAACGCAGAACCCCAAACGCCCGGCAATTCCGGGCGTTTTGCATTTCCGACAAGCCGGATTGGCTCGCGGCAATCTGTGCTAGCCTACAACCTGAACCACCGCGGAGAAGAAATTATGAAATTTCGTCTTTTTGCCCTCGTGCTGCTTTTCATAGCAGCGATCCATCCCGCGTCAGCCCAAACAGCGCCCCCCAAACCAGACTTGATCAAAGTCGCCATCGGCGATTGGCCGCCCTACTTTGGCAAAAACCTGCCCGGTTACGGAATTGCCTCCCAGTTGATTACCGAGGCTTTCGCCGTTTCCGGCATCAAGGTCGAATACGTCTTTTTCCCGTGGAACCGTTCGCTCGAACAGGCTCGCAGCGGGTGGATTGAAGCCACCGGCGGCTGGTCCGACGTAGACAACCGACGCGCCGACTTTCACTTCAGCAAGATATTGATTACCAGCAATTTCGTACTCTACTACCCGAAAGCCAAGCCACTTATCTGCCAGAGCATCAAGGATCTGTATGGCCACAAGATTGGGGCAACGCTTGGCTACTACTACGGTGACGAGTTTGAACAAGCAGCAAAGGATAAAAAAATCCAGGTAATCCGGGCCGCAACCGATCAAATCAATCTACAAAATCTGGCTTTGGGAAGACTCGACGGATTCGTCCTGGACGAAATCGTGGCGAACTACATGCTGGCGAACGACCTGCCTGCAGCCAATGCCGAAAAGATTTCAACCAGTGCTTTTTCGGTCAATACCGACCCTCTGCATTTACTGGTATCACGCAAGGTCAACAATGGCGAGGAGATTATTCGCCTGTTTGATTATGGCCTGGAGACAATCCGTAAAAACGGCAGCTACGACCGAATCGTAAAAGCCCCTGTCATCATGCAGGCAAAGTAGCCCCGGGGACTATGCTGTTGCATTCGACGCGGCGTCGATTCGTGCATTCAGGAGCAGCCCGCCAGCAATCAGCAAAGCACCGCACACTTTGTAGCTATCGAAAAAGCCCAAAAGCAGGGCATCGATGATCAGCCCGGTCACCATCTGCCCGAGGAAAATCAGCACGGCCGAATACACCACGGGAATCTTGGGAATCACCACGTTGCTCGAGGCCACGATACCGATCGCCAGAATCGCCCCGAAATACGCGTACCAAGGCGGCGTGCTAATCGTTGTGCTGAGCACCCCTTCGTCAAAAACAAAACACAGATAAAACAACACAAACGAAGTAAGCAACCCGACGGCAAAATTGACGAAAACGCCCTGAAGCAATCCGATGTTCCGTGACAAACGCGAATTCATGACCATCGAAAACACGGTCATCCCGCCTGCCATCATCGCCAGCAAATACAACATGATCAATCCCTCGGCCAAGCCATGACGGCGATTCCAGCCAGAATCAGCAAAAACCCGATGAGCTTTTTCGGATTTCCGCGGCGTTTTTGCAAATCAAACCAGCCGTAGTGGTCGATAACACTTGAGGCAACAAGCTGGCCAACAATGCCGAACGCGATCGTCATCGTCAAACCGATCGTGGCGATCGTCGAATTGTTGATCACCACCAGCCCGACGCCAAGGGCGCCAGCAGAGTACAGAACGGGATTGATTCTTTCGGTCTTTTCAAACGAAGCCCGTTTGAAGAAGAGCAAAAAAATCAGGATCACGGTTCCAATTGCATGAAGAATAACGACAGACAGGGTCGCTCCGAAGGCCATCTGCAAAGCCCCGTTGGCAAAAAGCATCAGGCTGATAAGGCTGCCGATAGCCATGGCGCTTGTTGAATACATTGCTTCGTTCCTATGTCCTTGCGTTCTTGCTTGCGTCGTGTTTGGATAAAATCCAGACACGATTGTATAGTTCCCACTACGCCGATACACGACACATGTCGTACAAACACTCCATGGATCCGCTGTTTCAAAAAATTGCCACCCAATACGGAATTCGCGAACACATCGCGCGCTCAAGCACCATTGTTCGCCAGGGCGCCAACATGCCGAGCATGTACTACCTGCTGGGCGGCAAAGTAAAAATCGAACAGACGGCCGTCAATGGCAAGTCGATTCTCTTCGCCTTTTCGGGAGAAGGAAGCTGGCTGGGCGACCTGGAGCTGTTTGGCGACAACGACGAAGCCAATTGCACCGTCATGACGGTCACCGATGTCGAAGCCCTGCGCTTCCCGCTCGAGCTCATGCGCAACAACCTCAAGCTTTACCCCGGACTCTCCGAACTCTTTGCCCGCTCGCTGGCCAAAAAGATGTGGGCCTACTCGAGGATGAGTACGGTCAACATTCTTTATCCGCTACTCGATCGCTACGCCCGCTACCTCTACGAAATGAGCGCCGATTCCCCAACCCTGCCGATCGCGCTGGAGAATAGCGCCGGATTGCTCGGCGCCGGAGAACGCCAGCTGCAACGGGTATTACGCACACTAGCCGAACAAGGCATCATCGAGCGTACCGGCAGAACGCTCACCGTCCTTAACCGTGACGGACTGAAACGACTGGCCGGCGATCTCATCCAATAAGCCGGAATTCCTCTTAAAAACCCAACGACTCGCCCGCGCCAAGCAGGGTCACCACCCCCAGCACGGCAAATATCGCCGCCGCAATGCGGTGCACC
>CAZZDF010000315.1:0-2677 GCA_964652915.1 uncultured Propionivibrio sp.
CGCCCAAGATACAACAAAGCCCCCAATCTCTTGGAGGCTTTGTCAGCAGTCTGAAGCGTGAATACGCTCCTTGATGCTCACCGACGCCTGTCATCCAAAGCGGTTGTCATCGGCACCTAATCCGGCCAGAATGCCGGAGCAGCGAAGATCAACTTTTTATGAGCCTGGATGGCAACATGCGCTTGAAAATGTACCGACTGATCCTGTGTATTGCCCTATCCCTATCGCTCTCCGGCCTGGCCGGCGCTGCGGAAAAGGTCTCGCTGCAACTGAAATGGTTTCACCAGTTCCAGTTTGCCGGTTTTTACGCGGCCAAGGCGCAAGGGTATTACGCCGACGAGGGGCTGGATGTGGAAATTCGGCCGCTCGATACTCAGCGTACCGTCGTCGCGCAGGTTACTTCGGGGGAGGCCGATTACGGTGTCGGCGATTCAGCGATCGTTGCCGATTATGCACGAGGCGCTCCGATTGTCGCCTTGGCGGCGATTTTTCAGCATAGTCCATTGGTTTTTGTCAGCCGCAGTGATTCCGGGATCGCCAGTCCGCCTGATATGGTTGGCAAACGCATCATGTTTGACACCAAGGGCAGCGACGAGGGGCCGATTCGCGCCATGCTTTCCGAAGCCGGTGTTACTTTCGACCGCTTTACGCATGTGCCGCACAGTTATAACAACGAGGATTTGATCAGCGGTCGTGTGGATGTGATGTCCGCCTATTTGACCAATCAGCCTTTTTATTTTCGTGAACGCGGGGTTCCGGTTAACGTCATTAACCCGCAGAGTTATGGCCTCGATTTCTATGGCGACTTGTTGTTTACCAGCGAAAAGGAATTGAACGACCATCCCGGGCGTGCCGAGCGCTTTCAGCGCGCCAGTCTGAAGGGCTGGCAGTACGCGCTGGATCATCCCGAAGAAATGGTTCAATTGGCCAAGCGCCAATATCAGAGTGCTTCCAGCCTGGAGCTGCTGCGCTTTGAGGCCGGTCAGACACAGCGAATGATTGCACCGGAGGCCGTTCCACTGGGTTTGATCGATGTCGGTCGTCTGCGGCGTTTGACCTCGATTTATTCCGAACACAAACTGGCGCCGCCACTGTCCGATAAACAGCTGAACAATTTTGTTTATGCCCGTCGTCTTGATCGCCGGCTGACCGAGGACGAAAAGGAGTGGCTGAAGGCGCATCCGGTGATCCGCGTGGGCATCGATCGGGATTTTGCCCCCTACGAATGGCTCGATGAAAAGGGGCGCTTTGACGGGGTTAGCGCTGAATTGCTGCGTTTGCTGGAAGCTCGTCTCGGTGTTCGTTTCGAAGTGGTCAAGGGGAAAAACTGGCAGGAGACTCTGGATGCGGCCAGGGCCGGCGAACTTGACATGCTGAGCGATGCCGTCAATACGCCGGAACGTCGCGCCTATCTCAATTTCACCTCGTCGTTCATCAAGTCGCCGATTGTGATCCTTAATGATCACCGCAAGGGCTACATCTCCGATTTGCGCCAGCTCTACGGCAAGCGGGTGGCGATCAAGCAAGGCTATTTCATGAAGGAGTTGTTGGCCCGCGATCACCCGCAGATTATGCTGATGTCGACGCCGGACGAGCTGAGCGCCTTTGCCTTGATCAAGAAGGGCGAAGCCGAAGCCTATGTCGGCGATGCGCCGTCACTTAATTTTCTGCTGCAACAGACCGGCGAAACGGACTTGCGCCTTGCCGGAACAACCGAATACACCAGTGCGCACAGCATGGCGGTGATTCACCGGCATCCGGAATTGCTGAGTATTTTGGAGAAAACACTGGCGGCGATTCCGCAAGCGGAGATCGATGGCATTCTGAATCGCTGGATGAGCGTGCATATTGACCGAGGCGTGCCAGTAAAGACCGTGCTGTTTGCGGCGGTCGGGGTGCTGCTGCTGTTGATGCTCTTTGCTGTGTGGGTTCAGCGCTTGCGGCGTGAGGTGGCGGCCCGTACCGTGGCGGAAAATGCTTTGCTGGAGCGTGAGCGACATTATGAGCAGCTGCTGCAGAATTCCTTCGATACCGTGGTTATTCTCGATGCCGATGGAACCCAGCGTTACGTCAGCGCCTCGGCCGAAGCCGTGCATGGTTATTCGTCGGCTGAACTGGAGGGGATTCCGGTCATCGAGCAGATGATTCACCCGGACGATCAGGCGCGGGTTCTGGCGGCCTTTCAGCAGATTATCGAGACAGGTTCGGGTGGGGCGGATTATCGGCATCGGCGCAAGGGTGGCGGTTGGGTGCATCTCGAAGCGCGCGGAACGAACCAGCTGGATAATCCCGATATCCGTGGAGTCGTGGTCAACGTGCGCGACATCACCGAACAAAAGCAGGCGGAAACCCAATATCGCACCTTGTTCGAGGAAATGCTCGATGGCTTTGCGGTGCACGAAATTATTTGCGATGAGGCCGGGAAGCCGGTTGATTATCGCTATCTGTCGGTCAATCCGGCTTTTGAGCGGATGACCGGGATCAAGGCCGAAAAGGCGGTAGGCCGCAGGGTGCTTGAACTGTTTCCGGGACTCGAAGCGTACTGGATCGATAATTACGGTCGAGTCGCCTTGACTGGCGAGCCGGCGTATTTCGAGAACTATATCGCCGAGTTGAACAAGCACTTTGAAGTGACGGCTTTCCGGCCGGCTCCGAGGCAGTTCGCCTGTTTGTTCCA
>CAZZDF010000316.1:0-2675 GCA_964652915.1 uncultured Propionivibrio sp.
ATTTCTATGCCGCGCAGCGTTCCCGAAGGGGGTGCCGAGGCTTCAATCCAGTTCGGCCCCATTTCGATGGTTGCGCCCATCGCGGCCAGCGCTTCGGCAAAACGCACGTCGCCCTGAATCGAATCGCGGCCGACGCCTACAACGCGCACCGTCCGCTCCGCCTGCGCAGCAATAGCCCCAAGCGCCAGAAAATACGAGGCAGACGAGGCATCTCCTTCAACATAAATCACGCCAGGAGAGCGGTACGACGAGTTCGCCGGCACGGTAAACCGCTGCCAGCCTTCACGCGCGACATTCACGCCAAAACGCGCCATGATCGCCAGGGTAATTTCGATGTACGGCTTGGAAATCAGCTCGCCGACCACTTCGACGGTGGTTTCCACGCCGGTAAGCGGCAAGGCCAGCAACAGGCCGGTCAAAAACTGGCTGGACACGTCGCCGCGCACTTTCACCACCTGCGAAGCACGGATCGTCGCCGGGCGGATCTCCAGCGGCGGGAAGCCTGATTCGCCGAGATACGCAATGTCCGCACCCACCTCGCGCAAGGCATCGACGAGATCGCCGATCGGCCGCTCATGCATGCGTGCCACGCCGGACAGCGTGTAGCGCCCGCCCGCCAGCGCCAACACCGCCGTCAGCGAACGAAACGCCGTTCCGGCATTGCCCAGAAAGAGCTCTGCCTCCTTGACCGGAATCGCCCCGCCACAACCGCCCACGCGGTAAGCATTGGCGCCCAGCGCCTGCACCGGCACCCCCAGCTTGGCCAATGCTTCGAGCATGCGCGCCGTGTCGTCGGACTCCAGTAGATCGCGAACTTCGGTTTCGCCATTCGCCAATGCGGCGAGCAACAGCACCCGATTGGAAATACTCTTCGAACCGGGCAGCCGCACCACGCCCTGCGCCGACAGTTGCAACGGGAGATCAATAAATTCCATAGTCATTTACCCGCCTTGCCTTCCGCCCAGTTGCGGCGCGCCGAACGGGCGATATCGAAGGTCTGTTCGAGCGCCGCGCCGTCGCCCTGGCTCAGGGCTTCGCGCAACTCATCGAGCTGCGCGCGGTAGGCGTCAAGTTCGCCCAGCAAGGCCGCGCGGTTGGCCAGACAAATATCGCGCCACATTTCCGGATGGCTGGCGGCAATGCGCGTGAAATCGCGAAAACCGCTGGCCGCAAAACTGAAATAAAGTTCGCTGTCCTCGCGCACGGCGAGGTCATGCACCAGTGCAAACGACAAGAGATGCGGCAAATGGCTGACCGCCGCAAAAACCCGGTCGTGCTCGGCTGGCTGCAATTCGTGAATCTGCGCGCCGCACCACTCCCAGGCCGAACGCACCTTGGCCACATTGAGCACGGAGTTTTCCGGCAGGGGCGTCAGAACCACTTTCTTTTCGCGATAAAGATCGGCGCGCGCCGCTGCCGCGCCGCTGTTTTCAGCGCCGGCAATCGGATGCGCGGGAACGAACTGCCCGATCTTGCTGCCGAAATGCTCGCGCGCGGCCACCACCACGTCCGATTTGGTGCTGCCGCCGTCGGTCACCACCGTCTCGGCGCCAAGATAGGGCGCAATGCGCGCCATGATCTCCGGCATCTGCCCGACCGGCGAGGCGATCAACACCAGATCGGCGTCGGCAACCTCCTGTCCGGCATTGGCGCCCACTCTATCGATGATGCCCAGATCAAGCGCCTGCGTCAGCGTGCCGATGCTGCGCCCGAAACCAACGACTTCGCCCACCTGCCCGGCAGCTTTAAGGCCCAGCGCAAACGACCCGCCGATCAGCCCGACGCCAAAAATGACAACCTTGCCAAACTCCGGCTCGCTGCTCATTACACCGCCCTATCCGCATCCGTTTCCAAAGCGATTTCCAGGGCTTCGAGGAAACGCAGGTTTTCCGCTTCCGTGCCGACGGTCACGCGCAGCCACTCGGGCATGCCATAGCCGCCAATCGGACGCACGATCACGCCCTGCTTCAATAGCTTTTGATTCAAGGCGGCCGCATCGCCCGCCTTGAAAGTCAGAAAGTTGCCATGCGAGGGAATATGGGCAAAACCAAAACGCTTCAAACCGCCGAGAATCTGCTCCATGCCGGCACGATTCAACTCATAGCTTCTGGTGACAAATTCATGATCATCAAGCGCTGCCGTCGCTGCGGCGAGCGCAAGGTTGTTGCAGTTGAACGGCTGACGCACACGGTTCATCAGGTCAGCCACTTCAGCGGAGGCCAGCGCATAACCGATACGCAAACCCGCGAGGCCATAGATCTTGGAGAACGTCCGGGTAATCACCAGGTTCGGGAACTCGGCGAGCCAGGCCGTCGTATCGGCACGCTCCTCCAACGGGATGTATTCGTTGTAGGCCTCGTCGAGAACCACCACCACATCGGCCGGAACCGCATGCAAGAAGGCTTTGAGTTGCGGATAGGGAAGGAAGGTTCCGGTCGGATTGTTCGGGTTGGCAATCCAGATCAGACGCGTATCCGGACGGATCGCCACCCGCATGGCTTCCAGATCGTGACCAAAATCCTTGGCCGGCACAGCGATCAGTTCGGCCCCTGCCGACAGCGAAGCGATCGGATACACGGCGAAGGCATGCTGCGAGAAAATCGTCGAACGACCCGGCGCGAGAAAAACCCGCGCAATCAGATCGAGCACGTCGTTGGAACCGTTGCCCAGCACGA
>CAZZDF010000317.1:0-2665 GCA_964652915.1 uncultured Propionivibrio sp.
TTCTCCAGCTTTTGCTGCACTTCCTCGGGCGGCACGACAATCGCTGCCTCGTAGGCAAACATGTTGTCGGCGAAAAAATTGCCGAGCCCCTGCACATAAAGCCCGGCCTGATTGGTGCCACACTGGTTAAGGTTATGCACCACGCTCCAACGACCGTCGGGATGGTTTTGCACAACAAAACCCACATGCGAAAAGCGCATGTTGTATTTCGACAGATCCTGACCGACGCGGGCAATAAGCGCCACTTTAATCGCGCTCTGATCAAGTCGATCGGCGACCTTGCGCGCCAACGCATAGACCTTCTGCACAGTCGGCACGTCCGGAGGGGCCAGCTGATCGCAAGGGGTTCCGGCCCGTGCCAACGGTACTGCACCAAACAGGCCCGCCAGCAACAGCATCGCCGCGAGGCGAATTGCGTAGCGCATTACATTACCGGCTTGCTATGCATCAACCCATCCGCCGCTTTACCGGGAACATAGACGACCGGCTTGTCTTCAATGCGCAAGACATGACCATTGGCGTCGGCGATCAGCTCCGCCTTTTGCCCCGATTTGACGGACTTGCCCTCCAGCGCCTGATCGGGCACCCGCACCACGACAGGTTTGTCGATACTCTTTGACTTGATTTCAACGTCCGTCGTCCTGTTCCCCGCCGGCCGTACTTCGCCAACTTCCCCCCCGACAAGCGAGGTCGACGCAATGATCGGCAACCCCACCACCAACGCCCCGGACAGCAAGGAACCCAGGGCTGAAGTTTCGGAAGCGCCCCCTTCGCCAGCGTAAATTTGCGCCCAGGCGTGTTGCGAAACCCCGACACTGACCGAAACTGCGAAAACAGCACAAACAAGCGTTTTTTTCATGACAGTCCTTTGAAAGCGTTACCCCAGGCCGAAACGGCCAGACCTTTTAGCCATCGGGAATGACGAGATGATAGAACAATGCCAAACAAAAGTGTCGCCCAGCCAAACTCTAGGAAAAACCGGAAAGACTTGCGCGTTACCATTCGCGCCTGACATCGTGAACAGCGCATTGCGCACGCACATCTCCAGCGTCCGCGCTACAATACTGTCGACGATCCGGATCAACGAGGATCGCCATGAATTATGCATGCAGGGCATCAATGCTTCAGTTTGAGCAGATTTTTTCAACCTCTCCAAGGAATATTCGATGGCAACACTGATCAAATCCGGGCTACTTATAGCCAGCGCCGCGTCTTTACTGGCCATCAGCGCCTGTAACCAGCAGCCTGAACAACCCGCCGCGCCGGCCGCTCCCGCTGCCGCTCCGGCCGAAAAAGAACCTATCGAAGCGACCGTCAATGGCGTCGACATCACCAAAAAGCGCGTCGACATGATCGCCAAGCAAGCTGGCGCCGACCCAGAGAATCCTGAAGTCCGCAAAAACATCGTCGAACAGCTGACCATGCAGATGCTGGCCGCCGAAGAAGCCGTCAAGAAGGGGCTGGACAAATCGCCTGAGATCGCCGATCAACTCGAAGTGATCAAGCTGTCGGTTCTGGCCAACGCCTATGTTCAGGATTTCGTCAAGACCAACGCCGTCACCGATGAAGCCGTCCAGGCAGAATACGACCGCCTCAAGGCCACCGTTACCGGTTCCGAATACAAGGCTCGCCACATCCTCGTGGAGAAGGAAGCCGACGCCAAGGCGCTGATCGCCAAGTTGAAGAAGAAGCCGGATCAATTTGCCAAACTGGCCAAGGAAAAGTCCAAGGACACCAACTCTGGCGCCAACGGTGGCGATCTGGGCTGGTTTGACCTTTCCCGCATGGTTCCGGAATTCGGCGCTGCCGTCAGCAAGCTGGAAAAAGGCAAGATGACCGACGAGCCGGTGAAGACCCAATATGGCTATCACATCATCATCGTTGATGACATTCGCCCGATCGAGCCGCCGCCGCTGGATCAGGTCAAGCCGGGTCTGACGCAGCAGCTCCAGCAACAGGCTCTGAAGAAGAACCTCGACGACATCAAGGCCAAGGCCAAGATCACGGTCGTAACACCGCCGGAAGCCAAGCCGGAAGCCGCTCCAGCTGAAGCCCCAGCCGATGCCGCCGCTGCCCCGGCTGCTGCCGCCGCCGAAGCCCCTGCAGCAGCAGAAGCCGCTCCTGCCCCGGCTGCCGAAGCTGCCAAGCCCGAGGCCGCACCAGCCGCCAAACCGGAAGCAGCGCCTGCTGCCAAGCCGGAAACTGCCCCGGCTGCGAAGTAAATAACTGCTTCGTTTATCGGTCGCGCCAGACTACGGCGCGGCCGATACCGGACCAAGAAACAAAAGCCACAGAGTAGTTCGAGAGCCATAAGCTCCTGCTGCTCCCCCTCGAGCAGCTCATCCCTGGCAGGAAAAACCCTTTGAATTACACGATCGCCGTCGGAGGCGTTGCTTTCGTACAGGCCACAATAAGCTACGCCGTCATCGCAGCAGGAACCGGAAACGGCTCGTTTGTCGGGCTGGGGGCCATGCTGGCTGCGTTGTACGGCATTCCGATAACGGCCATCGCCAATTTTCTGCTGGTTCGCAGCCACAAAAATCAGCCGAAACCATCGACCCTCACCGCACTACTGCTGATTTCATCCGTGTTACCGGCGCTACAAATCGCCCTGCTGGTTGCCCAACAGGTATTCGACCTGTAGATGGAACGGCCGGCGAAAGTC
>CAZZDF010000318.1:0-2654 GCA_964652915.1 uncultured Propionivibrio sp.
TTTCGAAGACCGGCAGGACGGTCGACAATGGGCGCGGGTTGCCGCTCAGGAAGAGCTTGATGTGCTGGTGCGAGCCGTCGTCGCCGTACGGCGCGTTGAGTTTGACTTCGACGCGGCCGCTCTTTTCGGCGGCGGCGAGGCATTCCAGATCGGAAACCGCCGAACTGGGTGGCACCTGATCCTGATAGGCGATGGGCAGGGCGGTGGCGTAGCGGCGGACCAGTTCGTTGCCGCGGGCTTCGCCGCAGTGTTCGATCAGGTTGTGTTGCAGCTCGTCGTGCCAGCCGCGGACGATACGCGCAACTTCATGTTCGAAGGCTTCGGCGTCGTAGTCATAGTGGGTGCCGGCCGGCATGCGCGCAACGAGGTGCAGGCGGGCGAGACGCGACTCACTCAGGGTGACGAAGAAGTCGATGTTGTCGGATTTTAGCGAGTCGCTGAGCAGGGTGACGATACGGCGGCGAACCGAGGAATCGAAGCGGTCGCGTGGCATGAAGACGAATGCCGAAACGTAGCGGCCCCAGGCGTCGTTGCGTAGGAAAACGCGAACCCGCGGGTGCTCCTGCAGCATGACGATGCCTTTGGCGATGCGCATCAGGTCGTCGGTGGCGATTTCAATCAGTTCTTCGCGCGGATAGGTTTCGAGAACGTGGCGCAAGCCCTTGTCGCGGAAGCTGCCGGGAGCGAAGGAGCAGGCTGTGCGGACTGCCGCCACTTTGTTGCGCACCAGCGGAATGTCATTAACCGACGTGTGCTGGATGTTCATGCCGTAGATACCGACAAAAACGTGTTCGCCGATGATGTTGCCCTTGGCGTCACGGTGATGGACACCAATGAAATCGAGGTAGGTCGGGCGATGTACGGTCGAGCGTGCGTCAGCTTTGACCAGAGTCAGTGCCGATGGCATGCGGGCGATTTCTTCGAGCGAGGCCGGGATGCCATTGAGGCATTGGCCAAAGACCGGATGGTCGGCGCGGCGCAGGATGCCCAGTCCGCCGTTGGCAGCGCGCTTGATCTTGCCGCTGGCCTTGTCGGCTTCGTAATGCGCATAGCCAAGGAAAACGAAGTTTTCGGCGGCAACCCAGCGCAGGAAGTCGGAGACCTCTTGGTTTTCGGCGTTTTTCGAAACTTCCAGATCGGCGATTGCTTTATTGATGCCCTCGGACATTGCCGCGCGATCTTCAAAAGCCGCACGGACATCGTCGAAGATGGCGACGATTTCGGCGCGGAAATCCTCAACTTGCTTTTCGTCGCTGATGCGGTCAATTTCCAGGTGAATCCAGGATTCCGTCTTGGTTCCTTCGCTACCGAGCACGGCACTGCGTTTCAAGGCGCCGGAGGCATCGCGTTCGATGCCGATGAGCGGGTGCATCAGGCGGTGTATCGTCAGGTTGTGTTTATTGACGGCCATGGTGATCGAGTCGACGAGGTAGGGCATGTCGTCGGTCACGATGTCTACAACGGTATGCGGGGAGTGCCATCCATGACGGTCGAAGTCTGGTGTGTAGATAACGACTTCGGTTTGCTTGGCTGCACGCGTGGCGCCCAGGCGATAGTGCTGTAGCGCGGCGCCGTGCAACTCTTCCGGGCTGGCTTCGTCGAGGCTGGCAACGTCGGCCTTGGCGAAGTACTGCTCAAGAAGATCGGTGATCGGTGAAGAGATTCTTTGCCGTGCGGATATTTCGCGCAGATTGCGTAACAGACTGTTATCGGCGTCCGAGATGGTGGTCATTGTTATCCCCTAGTGGTGGAAGGTCGTGAGATCTTCCTGGTCAGTTGCGGAAGTACTTTAGTTAAGAAATACGTTGAATAATTGGAAGGTCTGGCTGAGAACGATGAAGGCGCATTCAGTGGTGCGCCAATAACCGGTATTTTGGCCGTGTTTTGTGTTGGGTGCAAACGAATTGACCGATTGTCTTGCGGCTGTCGGTTGGGCGCAGACTTATCGGTGGTATTTGGCGCTGTGTTCATGGTCAGCAGAGAACAAGGTTATCCCGATGGATAAGTTCTTCCTCGTCGATGTAACCGAGTGTCGCTTCAATGTCCTGGCTAGCGCGCCGCGCAATGCGTCGGGAGTCGCTGCTGCCGTAATTAACAAGTCCACGCGCCACCTCGATGCCGTCTTGTGACAGGCAGGCGACCGCGGCACCACGCTCAAATTCGCCCTGAACTTCGACGACACCGATGGGCAGCAAGCTTTTCCCTTCGCGTAGCGCCTTGACTGCGCCGGAGTCGAGAATCAGCCTGCCGTTCAGTTGCAGATGGTCGGCAAGCCACTGTTTACGGGCGTTCAGGTGCTGTGTCCTGGAGATGAGCAGGGTGCCGACCGATTCGCCATGTGCCAGGCGCAGCATGACATCCGGCTCGCGCCCGCTGGCGATGACAGTATGCGTGCCGCTACTGGCGGCGCGTTTGGCGGCGATGACTTTGGTGATCATGCCACCGGTGCCGATTTTAGTCCCGGCGCCCCCAGCCATTTCTTCGAGCGTCGGGTCACCCGCCAGTGCTTCGGCGATCAGCGTGGCATTCGGATCTTTGCGCGGGTCGGCCGTGAACAAGCCCTTCTGGTCGGTGAGGATAACCAGGCAGTCGGCTTCGACGAGGTTGGCGACCAGTGCGCCGAGCGTGTCGTTGTCGCCGAACTTGATTTCGTC
>CAZZDF010000319.1:0-2650 GCA_964652915.1 uncultured Propionivibrio sp.
TTGAGATGCTGTTTTTGTCGAGGATGCCTTGCAGCAGCGCCAGACCCAGCGCAAAAAAGCCGGCGTTGGCCGGGCAAACGACCAGTGCATCAGTACCGATGCCGGGAGCGCCAGCGATAAACGGGAAGAGGGCGAGTTCCTGTGTCTTGAGCCACTCAAAGGTTTCTTCGCGCAGCGCGTCAAAGGATTCGCCGTATTCAACTTCAAAACGCGGTTTGTCGGTGGGTTGATCGTCGGCGATGACCATGCAGTCTGGGTCGCGGCGGCGCATGTAGGGATCAACGTAGTTGGCGGCAATACCGTTCTTGACTTTGCAGACGGTGGCTTCGACCACCCGGCCCTGGCCGGCAACGTCGTAGGCGACTTCCTGAATGCCATTGACGGCATCGCGCGTGGCCAGCTCGTACAGTTCTTCCTTAGTGCTCGCTACCGTGAATTTTGGGCAGGCCTTGAGAATTGCTTGTACCGATGGTGGGATTTTGAAACCCACGTTGACTTCACTCATGATTGATTTTTACTCCGATAGTAGTTCAAAAACCTTTAGAGCCAGACAGGTGTTGCATGGCATTTGCCGGTCGTCAGGGCGTGAGCCATCCTTACTCATTGTCGCTTACAAACCCGCCGATTGTATCAGGCTGGGAAGCGGTTTGAAGATCGGGCTGGGTAAGGTTACACAACGTTACAGTGTCGTTGGCGTATCGGCGTGGTGTGACAAATGCGCCGAAAGGGCGGCATGGTCGGAGATTTTTGACCACGGGTCGCCGAAATGGACCTCTGCGTGACTTACCGAGAATCCACGGACGTAAATGCGATCCAGGCGCAGTACGGGCAGCTTGGCCGGGAAGCTGCGTCCCGGCGAGGCCGGGCTGTCGTGCTCGCCGCCAAAGGCTTCGCTGAGGCCCAGGCGAGCGGCCAGCAGCTCGTTCGCTTCGTTGCGCCAGTCATTGAAGTCGCCGGCGATGATCAGCGGCGAATCGGGGTCGGCGATGGTTTCCAGATAACCGGCCAGCGCGTCCATCTGCTTGCGCCGTGAGCGGGCAAACAGCGAGAGATGCACGCTGACGCAATGCGCTGGCTTGGCGAGGCCGGGAACCTTGATCGAGCAGTGCAACAGGCCGCGCCGCTCAAAGCGCAGATGCGTTACGTCCTGATTGTGCGCGTGTTCGATGTGATAGCGGGAGAGGATGGCATTGCCGTGATGCCCGTGATCGTAGATGACGTTGCGTCCGTAGGCCGTCGAGTGCCAGACGTCTTCGGCGAGAAAGTCCTGTTGCGGGCTTTCCGGCCAGTTGTCGATGTTTCGTGCATGCTTGCTGTGCATGCCTTGCACTTCCTGCAGGAAAACGATATCGGCGCCGAGTGTGCGTAGCTGTTTGCGCAGTTCGTGCACCATCATGTTCTGGTTGAACTGGGAAAAGCCTTTGTGAATGTTGTAGGTCACAACTTTCAGCGGCTTGGCTGAGGTGTTTTTCGCTGGCTTGTTCAAGCGCTGTTCCCGCGGTGGTTGTTGCCGGAAGGAATCGAGGGTTGGGTGGCGGCTCTCCGGTGGTCGGCCGTTTGCCTTTGTCCCGGTCAACCCGATTCGCCCTGTTTCGTTCTGCTTTCTTTCAACTGCTTTGGATATATCATTGTGTTGGGTTTGCGCAAACTTTTCCACTTCATTTTGCCTTGGTCCGAATCATGACAACAAACGATAAAGATTTACCGCTCAGAGAAGATATCCGTCTGCTTGGCAGGTTGCTCGGCAACATCGTGCGCGACCGCGAAGGCGAAGACGGCTTTGCTCTCGTTGAGCATATTCGGCAGACCTCCGTCTGGTTGAGTCATCGAGCGGACCTCAATTACGATCCGGCCAAACGGGCCGAGTTCGATGCCTTCCTGAGCGGTTTGCCGCGCGATTCGATGGTTTCTGTGGTGCGCGCATTCAGCTACTTTTTGCATCTGGCCAATATTGCCGAGGATCAGCATCATATCCGTCGGCGTCGTGCGCACGAATTCCTGGGTTCGGCGCCGCGCGAAGGCAGCATGATCTATGCCTTGGACCGGTTGTGCGATGCCGGGATTGGCGAAGAACAGATTCGCCAGTTTTTCGACGTGGCGCTGATTTCGCCGGTGCTTACCGCGCACCCGACCGAGATTTGTCGCAAGTCCATCCTGATGTGCCAGCACGAAATTTCCGGTTTGCTCGACCAGCGCGATCGCATGCAACTGACGCCCGAAGAACAGGCCAGCAATGACGAATCCCTGCGTCGCGCCGTGCTGCGTATGTGGCATACGCGCATGCTGCGCCCGAACCGCCTGGCGGTGGTTGATGAAATCAAGAACGGCATCAGCTATTACGAGGATACCTTCTTTGCCGAGTTGCCGCGTCTGTATGCGCAGATGCAGGATTTGCTGGCCTCGCGTTTTCCTGATGACGATTGGCAGTTGCCGGTTTTCTTCCGCATTGGCAGCTGGATTGGTGGTGACCGTGACGGTAATCCGTTTGTCACCGCCGATATCCTGAGGACGGCCGTGCGCATGCAGTCGATGGCCGCGTTCAATTTCTATTTTGCCGAACTGCGTTCGTTGAGTATCGAGCTGCCGCTTTCGCAGTTGCTGCTCAAGGTTTCGCCGGCCTTGGCCGAGATGGCCGAGCGCTCGCCGGACA
>CAZZDF010000320.1:0-2620 GCA_964652915.1 uncultured Propionivibrio sp.
TCGAGGTACGCCGCAATGTCCTGAACGCCCCGGCCATCATCAACGCCATGACGTCAGGCGAAACGCTACGGGTCAACGTCAATCTGCCCAATCAGGGACTGATCGGCAACCTGCCGGAAGACTGCATGGTCGAAGTGCCCACCTATGTCGACGGCACCGGCCTGCATCCGGTGGCCGTCGGCAATCTGCCCACCCACTGCGCCGCGCTCTGCCAGAGCAACATCGCCGTCCAGCGCCTCATTGTCGAAGCCGCCCTCGAACACCGCCCCGAGGCCGCGCTCTACGCGCTCTCGCTCGACCCGGTGACCTCCAGCATCTGCACTCTCGATGCCATACGGGACATGTTTGAGGAACTGCGCGCAGCACATCAGCCATGGCTTGAAGGGTGGATGAAATGACAAAGCGGTTTGCTTCACCACTACCACCTTATCTTGGCTCGCCCCACCCGTGACTCCTCGCACTGTTATCAGTCAAGCGATCCTAAATCTGTTTTTTCCTGCCCCAGGGCGATCGCATGAATGCCATTGTTGCGAACTGAATTGCCCCGGATTTCGTAGAGGCTCCGAGGTTTAAGTGCAGGCGTACTCTGCCTGTACTGCGAGTTGCTAAAATACCGTTCCTCTTCTTCGGCGGGAGTGTCAGAATTTCTGTGTGTGAGGCGTAGAGAGACTTTTCCATGGTGCCGCCGCCGGCCCCTTTTAGGCCGGGGGCGAGCGGCGCGGTGGGAAAGTCGGTACTCATTTTACCCGCGGGCGGTTTCAAAGCGTTCTGCATAGAGGATGGCGAATTGGTTCATCGCTTCCTTCCAGTCCTTGGCAGCTCGTCCCCAGTCCGAGGTGATGTTGCGCAAAGCCAGCCAAATCAGCTTGGTCGCGGCATCGTCGTTGGGGAAATGGCCTCTCGTTTTAATGATCTTGCGTAACCTTGCGTTGATGCTCTCGATGGCGTTGGTCGTATAGATCACCTTGCGGATTGCGGGCGGAAAGGCGAAGAACGGAATCACCCGCTCCCAGGCCCGGCGCCAGGCTGCCGCCACTGTGGGGAATTTCTGGCCCCAGGCCCCCGACGCGAAGGCATCGAGTTCGGCCAGGGCGGCTTCGGCGCTCGGTGCCGTGTAAATCGGTTTGATCGCTGCTGCCAGCGCCTTGCGGTCCTTCCAGCTCGCGTAGTCAAGGCTGTTGCGGATCAGATGTACGATGCAAGTCTGCAGCGTGGTCGCCGGGAAGACCGCGCCCAGTGCTTCGGGCATGCCTTTCAGACCATCGGTGACGGCGATCAGAATGTCGCCGACACCTCGGATCTTGAGATCGTTGAAAACCTTCATCCAGAATTTGGCGCCCTCGGTGTTCTCGATCCACAACCCAAGGATGTCACGCGTACCGTCGGGCAGCACGCCGAGCGCCAGGTAGATTGCCTTGTTACGAACCACGGCGTCTTCGCGGATCTTGACGCGCAAGGCATCGAAGAACACCACCGGATACATCGGTTCCAGCGGACGCGATTGCCAGGCCGTGACTTCGGCCATGACGGCATCAGTGATCGAGCTGATGAATTCAGGCGAGACCTCAGTTCCGTATTGATCGGTCAAAAAGCCCTGAATCTCGCGAATCGTCATGCCGCGCGCGTACATGGCGACGACCTTGTCATCGAAGCCGGTAAAACGCCGTTCATGCTTGGGAATGAGGATCGGCTCGAAGCATCCCTCTCGGTCACGCGGAATGTCGATCTGGAGCGGACCATCTTCCGTCAGCACGGTCTTCCGGCTAACGCCATTGCGGTGGTTGCTGACCTCATCCGGTTTCTCGGCACCCGGTGGGTAACCTAGTCATGGATTGCCCTCCCAATGAGTTCAAGATCAGTCTGCACAATCAACCTCTTACCATGACCACCCACACCTTTCTACTGCCAACGCCTTTGCACACAAGTCAACACATTACCTCTTTTTCGGATACACCCACCGGGTGAGCGCTCCGGTCGCCCTGAGCAGACCGCCGTGCGGACGTATCGAAGGGGGTTGGTGATCGCAACAGAGAATTTTAGGTTTATTCCTTCCGGTAAATCTCTGCCCCCGTCTTCACAAATTCCACCGCCTTTGTCTCCATCCCCTTTTCCAGCGCGGCCTTCTCGTCGACGCCTTGCGCGGCGGCAAACTCCCGAACTTCCTGGGTGATCTTCATTGAGCAGAAGTGCGGGCCGCACATGGAGCAGAAGTGGGCGACTTTGGCGGATTCCTTGGGCAGGGTTTCGTCGTGGAATTCCTTGGCTTTGTCCGGGTCGAGGCCGAGGTTGAACTGGTCGTCCCAGCGGAACTCGAAGCGAGCCTTGCTCATGGCGTTGTCGCGGATCTGCGCGCCGGGGTGACCTTTGGCGAGGTCGGCGGCGTGCGCGGCGAGCTTGTAGGTGATGATGCCTTCCTTGACGTCGTTCTTGTCCGGCAGGCCGAGGTGTTCCTTGGGTGTCACGTAACAGAGCATGGCGGTGCCGTACCAGCCGATCATCGCTGCGCCGATACCGCTGGTGATGTGGTCGTAGCCGGGCGCGATGTCCGTGGTCAATGGGCCGAGCGTGTAGAACGGCGCTTCCTTGCAGTGTTCGAGCTGCAAGTCCATGTTTTCCTTGA
>CAZZDF010000321.1:0-2618 GCA_964652915.1 uncultured Propionivibrio sp.
TGACAATCGGCACCGTCAAAACGGGATCTGTCAGATCAAGTCTGAACTTCTACACTGTGATCTGGTTCCGACTCCCGCCTTCAATGAACCGCTTCATCTTAAGCCTCCGCGGTCTATGTCAATAGCATATACCGCGGAGCGTAATCAGAGTTCACTCGTTTTCACACAGCCTCGACCCAAAACCTGCGGTTAAGGGCGTTCTTCTGTCGAGCTTGCAAACTCTGAAAAACGCGAAACAGTGCTTAACCGCCACCCATCGCCAACGCCACCCAATAGGTAATGAACGAGGCCGCGTAGGCCAGCGCGAACAGATAAGTCGCCATGATCGAAGGCATCGTCCAACCGCCGGTTTCCCGCTTGACCGCAGCGAGCGTCGCCAGGCACTGCGGGGCAAATACGTACCAGGCCAGCAAGGACAACGCGGTGGCCAGACTCCATTGCTGGGCAATCAGCGGAGCCAAAGCGCTCACCGCCTCATCGCCGGTCGCCGAGAGTGCATAGACCGTGCCGAGCGCGCCAACGGCCACTTCGCGGGCGGCCAGCCCCGGCACCAAAGCGATGCTGATCTGCCAGTTGAAACCGATCGGCTCGAAGACAACTGCCAGCGCCTTCCCCAGCATGCCGGCAAAGCTGTATTCGATCGCCGCGCCGGTCGCGCCCTCAGGTGCGCCGGGAAAACTTGCCAGAAACCAGAGCAGAACGGTCAAGAGCAGGATGATGCCGCCAACACGTTTGACGAAAATCGAAATCCGCTGCCAGATGCCGATACCCACATTGCGCACCGTCGGCAGATGGTAGCTCGGCAGTTCCATCATCAAAGGACGCACCTCCCGACCCGCCGCCGTAAAGCGCTTGAGCAGCCAGGCGACGGCCATGGCGCCAAGAATGCCGGCGAAGTACAGCGCCAACAGCACCAAACCTTGTAGCTCCAACCCACCCCAGACTTCGCGATTGGGAATGAATGCGCCAATCAACAAGGCATAAACCGGCAGCCTTGCCGAACAGGTCATCAATGGCGCGATCATGATCGTCACCAGGCGGTCGCGCGGATTGGCGATGGTTCGTGCGGCCATGATGCCGGGAATGGCGCAGGCAAAACTGGAGAGCAGCGGGATGAACGAACGCCCGCTCAAACCGACACTGCCCATCAGACGATCCAGCAAAAATGCGGCGCGCGGCAGATAACCGGATTCTTCCAGTACCAGAATGAAGAAGTAGAGAATGACGATTTGCGGCAGAAAGACCAGCACGCCTCCCGCTCCGGCGATGATCCCATCGACGAGCAAGCTCTTGAACCAGCCATCGGACAAACTGTTACCCAACATTTCGCCGACTGTGGCTGTCGCCGCTTCAATAAGCCCCATCGGCGCTTCTGCCCAGGCAAACACCGCCTGAAAAACCAGAAACAGGACAATCGCCAATAACAACGGCCCGATCAGCGGATGCAACACCACGCGATCAATCCGGTCGCTCGCCGTATGCGGCAGCACCTCGTCCAATCCAAGCCGTTGCAGGATATGGCAGACGGCCAGGTGATCCGATTCATGACTTGTCGCGGCCTCTGCCGGAAAAGCCGAGCGCCAGATCGACGGATCGTCGAGCAAGCCTAGCAGCGAGTCGACGCCCGAGCGCTTAATCGCCACGGTGCTGACCACCGGCAGTCCCAGTTCGGCCGACAAAGCCTCAGGATCAACCCTGATTCCGCGCCGTTCGGCCAGATCGGCCATATTGAGCGCAATAACACATGGCAAACCGAGGCGTTTGACAGCCAGGGCCAGGCGCAGATTGCGCCGCAGATTGGTGGCGTCGACAACACAAACCACCAGATCGGGACGTTTTTCCCCTTTGGCATGTCCGAACAGCACCTCGCAGGTCACCCGCTCATCCGGCGAACGCGGATAAAGACTGTAAGCGCCGGGCAGATCGAGAACCCGCACGGACTTGCCTGCTGGCGTGGTAAAGCGCCCTTCCTTACGTTCAACCGTCACGCCGGCATAGTTGGCAACTTTCTGCCGGCTGCCGGTAAGGAGATTGAAGAGCGCCGTCTTGCCACAGTTCGGATTTCCGACCAGTGCCAGCAACGGCCCGCTGGGATGCAGATGAATAACCGCCTGGTTCATTGTCCGCTCCCCGGCATTCTCGCCCTGGCCGGAACGCCGACCTGAACGCAAGCTGCTTCGGCACGCCGCAAGGCAAAGGTCGATTGCCCGACGCGTACCACCAAGGGATCGCCACCGGGTAAGGAACGCGCCATCAAGGTAACGTGTTCACCTTCGATAAAACCGAGTTCTTCGAGCAAACGCCCCCATTCCGGCGCAGCATTCGGTGCTTGCACCCCACGCACCGAAAACAAGTGACCAATCGTTGCCTGGTCAAGCGTATTCGCCGAATGAGGGTCAGTGATAATCGATGTTGCCGGAGCGTTGATTGGTGTATCCATCAGGGTCGTAAGCATAGTCAGAGAGCCTTCGAAAAATCGCATTTGTTGAGAACGGTTCGCATTCTAGCTGCGAACCGTTCTCAACTGCAAGCCGAATTTCGAACTCCGAAGATAAAATCGATCAGGATCTTTCGCAAGGCATCAAGACGAAGACAGGTATACTTGCGCTCCTTTTATC
>CAZZDF010000322.1:0-2608 GCA_964652915.1 uncultured Propionivibrio sp.
AAGTCACCTCAATCCGTCGCCGCGACATCATGAGCCTCGACCCGCGCGAAGATACCTGTTTTGAGGCCGGGGATGTGGTGGTGCTGCTCGGCGCGCCGGGCGCACTGGCGTTGGCGGAGGGAAGGTTGTTAAAGGGGTAGTTGATCAATGAAAAAGCCCGCCGAAGCGGGCTTGGGCAGGTGCTGTTTAAATGGGTTTGCAAACAACATACACCGTGCTGCCATCGTCAATGTAGGCGGTGTCTGCGTCGAGATTTGTGTCAAGAGCTGTCGGGGCGTTGGTGCCTCGTACCTGACCGGTTGCTGGTTTGCCATCATCAAACTGGGCATCAATTGCGTTTGCTACTTTGCCCTGCAGGTTTGTTGTGCAAACCACTAACCCTGATAGTCCCAGAGCGCCATTCATTACTTGCAGTACCCCGCCGACGGCATTTTGTGGTGAAAGTTTTGTGGCGGCGTCGCCACCGATAAACCCTGCTAACCTCAGGTGTTGCCAAAACTGACAGTTTTCGGTATCGCTTTCCGAGCAGTCAAGGACTGCCTTGACACCGGTGGCGCCTACTTGAGCATCCCCATTACCTTTGGTTGCCGCCGGGTTGGTCCACCGGGCGTCGGCCCCACTGTCGTCTCCGGGGAGACTCTTGTAGCGATCCTGGTATCCGTATACCGACGCGCTCATTCCGTTAAGGTCGTTAGCAACATTCTTGATTTTTGCTTGCGTAATCAGTTCCTGCCCCTTCAGCACGCCGCCGAGTAGCAGCCCGATAATGACGAGTACAATGGCAATTTCTACCAATGTAAAGCCGGATTGACGGTTGTTCATTGTGTTCTCCTTGTCGAACGAACGTTAGTGTCGACTAATGCATAGCAGTTTGCGTGCCAAGCGTTTCAGGCGTTTTCGCGGTGTTTTTTGCGTGATGACTGTCGGTTTTTTGACAGGTTTGTTGAAAATCAAACGCTTGCGCCGGTGCAATGACCGGCTTTGGTCAGTTTCAGGAGTGTGCGTATGACGCCACTGTGGCGAATCGGCAGTTTTCTCAGGGAGCGGCAGCGCTGGGTGTTGATCGCGCTGCTGCTGGTGTTGCACCTGACGCTGGTGGCCGGTGCCGACACGGCAGTGGGGTTGATGTGCTGGTTGGTCGATGTCGGCCTGTTTATTCTCTGGCAGCCTTTTATCCAGGCCGAGCGCAGGCTCGATGCCAGTTCCTTGTTGCTCTTTGTTTTGCTGCTCGCCGGCGGCGCGTGGCTGTTTGGCTGGTGGCTGTTGATCCTTTGGGTGACGGCGCTGGCGTCTCTGCTGGGTGGGCGGGTAATGTTGCTTGGCCATCGTCCGACGCGGATTTATTATCTGTTGGCTTTCGCCTATCTTCTGGTGGCGCTGCTGGTCTGGCTGGTACCCAAAGTGGTGCCGGATGCGGCGGCGATAGGCCCGTCGCTGGATAAGCCTTTTGCCTGGCTGGCGCCGCTGATTCTCTTTGCCATGCTGCTGATGCCGCGCACCCGCCATATCTATCCGCCGGGCGGCGGGATGGTCGATCTGTTTTACAGCATCCTGATTTTCTTGCTGATATCGGTGTTGGTGCTCGGTAGTCTGGCCTTCATGCTATTGCAGAAGTCTTTGTACATTGAGGCGGTGTTCGAGACCTTGCTGTCGATGGCGGCGATGTTGTTCCTGATCTCCTGGGCGTGGAGCCCGCGGCCGGGTTTTAGCGGCATTGGCGTTTTGCTCTCGCGGCATTTACTGGCGATTGGCCTGCCTTTCGAGGTCTGGCTGCAACGCCTGATGGATAGCGCCGAGCGTGAGACCGATCCGGAGCACTTTCTGGCGCGGGCGTTCGAGGGCATGCTGGAATTGCCGTGGGTGACGGGGGGGGCGTGGTCGGCAGAGCCCGCTACCGGTGCTGGCGCGCGCACGGGGCAGTTTGGGCAGGAGTCGCCGTTCCGGCGGGATTTCCCGAATCAGCCGTTGTTGCTGACCGTTTATACGCAGCACAAGTTAAGCCCTTCGTTGGTTTGGCTCTTCCACTTGCTGGCCAAACTGACCAACGAATACTACGTGACCAAACAGCGTGCCCGTGAATTGCAGCAGATGAGCTATTTGCGTGCGGTGCATGAAACCGGCGCGCGGCTGACGCACGACGTCAAGAATTTGCTGCAGTCCTTGAATAACCTGTGTTTCATGGCGCAATTGCCCGATGATCCCGACGGTGCGCGGCTGAATTTGCTGGTGCAGCGCCAGTTGCCGCAGATTACCCAGCGTTTGCAGCAGACGCTGGATAAACTGCAGGCGCCGCAAGACGAGCCGAATCGTATTGATGTTTCTGCACGTTCCTGGTGGGTGGCGCAGCAGGCGCTTCACGTGCAGGATGGCATTGTTTTCGATCCGGTGACCATCGAGGCGTCGGCCCAGTTGCCGGGTGCGCTTTTCGATAGTGTGATGGATAACTTGCTGCACAACGCGATGTTCAAGCGCCAGAGCGAAGGACAACTAAGCGTAAGTGTGTCTCTCGCGCCGGATGCCGGTTGCTTATGCGTTTGTGACTCCGGCAGCGCCGTGCCAGTCGAGGTGGCCAGAGACCTGCTGCGCATGCCGGTGCTGTCCGAGAACG
>CAZZDF010000323.1:0-2605 GCA_964652915.1 uncultured Propionivibrio sp.
AAGTCACGCTCTTCAACCATGCGTTGCATGAGCACCGAACCCACCATCCCCCGCCAACCAACCAAACCAAGCTTTTTCATTTCAACCGCCTCAAATAAGCGAATTCATCAATATCGCATCAATTACAGCGCCGCCAAGACGGCATCACCCATCTCGCGGGTTCCGACCTTCTTCGTTCCCGGCTCATAAATGTCGCCGGTGCGATAACCTTGCGCAAGGACTTTCCTAACTGCGCCTTCGATACGCTGCGCCACATCTTCCTTGCCGAAGGTGTAGCGCATCATCATCGCCACCGACAGAATCGTCGCAAGCGGATTGGCAACGCCCTTGCCGGCAATATCCGGCGCCGAACCGTGGCATGGCTCATACATGCCTTTGTTGTTTTCGTCGAGAGAAGCCGAAGGCAGCATGCCGATCGAGCCGGTCAGCATCGATGCTTCGTCGGACAGAATATCGCCGAACATGTTCCCGGTGACCATCACATCGAACTGTTTGGGTGCCTTGACGAGTTGCATCGCCGCATTGTCGACCAGCATGTGCGTCAGCTCGACATCCGGATAATCGCCCGCCAACTCGCTCATCACGTCGCGCCACAGTTGCGTCGTTTCCAGCACATTCATCTTGTCGACCGAACACACCTTCTTGTTACGCTTGCGCGCAGCTTCAAAGGCCACACAACCGATACGACGGATTTCGCTTTCCGTGTAGTGCATGGTGTTGAAACCATAGCGTTGCTGTTTTCCGTCTATTTCACGCGTCTCGATGCCGCGCGGCTGACCAAAATAAATGTCGCCGGTCAGTTCGCGCACGATCAGGATATCCAGACCGGCAACGACTTCAGGCTTCAGCGTCGATGCATTAGCCAGTTCCGGATAGAGGATGGCCGGGCGCAGATTGGCAAACAGCCCCAGCTGCTTGCGAATGCCAAGCAAACCCCGCTCAGCGCGCTGCTCACGTGGCAAACCATCCCACTTCGGCCCACCGACCGCACCCAGCAATACGGCATCGGCAGCCAGCGCCAGCTTCTGGGTAGCTTCCGGGTAGGGATTACCGGTCGCATCGACCGCGCAACCGCCAAGAAGCGCCTCTTCAATTTCCACCTGCAAGTCGAGCGATTTCAAAACGCGCACGGCCTCAGCCATGATCTCGACACCGATGCCGTCACCCGGCAAAATGCAAATCTTCATAGTCATCCTTGTTATTGGG
This sequence comes from uncultured Propionivibrio sp., assembly GCA_964652915.1. GTDB lineage: Bacteria > Pseudomonadota > Gammaproteobacteria > Burkholderiales > Rhodocyclaceae > Propionivibrio. Next base: position 1,207 of record CAZZDF010000323.1, read on the forward strand.
CAAACATCCAGGGTTGCTCGGCACGACGCTTGGCTTCAAAAGCACGAATCGCATCAGCATGGCGCAAGGTCAAACCAATATCGTCCCAACCGTTGAGCAGGCATTCCTTACGGAATGGATCGACGTTAAACGCGATGCTCTTGCCATCCGGGCAAACGATCTTCTGGTTTTCCAGATCCACCACCAGTTTGTAACCCGGCGTAGCCTGAACTTGCGCGAACAGCACATCCAGCTGCTCGGCAGACAGAACGATCGGCAAAATGCCGTTCTTGAAGCAATTATTGAAAAAGATGTCGGCAAAGCTTTCGGCAATGATCACCTTGAAGCCGTAGTCCAACAGGGCCCACGGTGCATGCTCACGCGAACTGCCGCAGCCGAAGTTCTGGCGCGTCAGAAGAATCTGAGCCCCTTGATAACGCGGCTGATTGAGCAGGAAATCGGGATTCTTCGGGCGGTTGGTGCAATCGGCTTCGGGCTGACCGACATCCAGATAACGCCACTCGTCAAACAGGTTCGGGCCAAACCCCGAACGCTTGATCGATTTCAGAAACTGTTTCGGAATGATGGCATCGGTATCGACATTGGCACGATCCAGCGGTGCAACCAGCCCTTCCAGGCGAACAAACTTATCCATGTTTTTCCTTATATTCCGCTTTAGCTAGCGGCCCTTTCAATGGCCTGACCACCTTTTTCAATATCCTTGCCCACGCCCTTGACGGTGTTGCAACCCAATTGCGATGTGAAAGACGCGACGACAAAAAGAATGAAAGCAAACTTTTTCACGGCAATCTCCTAGAGTAAGTCACGAACATCCGAAAAATGCCCTGCAATTGCTGCAGCGGCGGCCATTTCCGGGCTGACCAGATGCGTCCGTCCACCCGCGCCCTGACGCCCTTCGAAATTGCGATTGGACGTCGAAGCGCAACGTTCACCGGGCGAGAGACGATCGGCGTTCATCGCCAGACACATCGAACACCCGGCCTGACGCCACTCGAAACCGGCATCGATGAAAATCTTGTCCAGACCTTCCTTTTCGGCCTGTTGCTTGACCAGACCGGAACCCGGCACAGCCAGAGCCAGCTTGACATTGGCCGCGATCTTGCGGCCCTTGAGCACGCTGGCAGCAGCACGCAGATCTTCGATCCGCGAATTGGTGCACGATCCGATGAACACCTTGTCGATCTTGATTTCCTTGATCGGCATGTTGGCGTCCAGCCCCATGTACTTGAGCGCCCGCTCGATACCCTCGCGACGGCCGGCATCCTTCTCGGCAGCCGGATCGGGCACCTTGTCGCCGATCGACACCACCATCTCGGGCGAGGTGCCCCACGTCACCTGTGGCAGGATGTCCTCGGCACGCATTTCAAGCTCGCAATCGAACTTGGCGCCTTCGTCGCTG
>CAZZDF010000324.1:0-2577 GCA_964652915.1 uncultured Propionivibrio sp.
AGCAGGGTGGTGACGCTCATCTGCCCGAGCAGTTCGACAATCGGCGCCGGGTAGTTTCGATTGGCCAGCAGTTGCTTCCAGACCGTGCCTAGATGCACCACTGCGCCGCGGATGTCGAGGTCTTCAAAGAGAAAACGTTGTACCGAGTTGTGCGTCATTTGAGTTCCGTGTTGTAGCGTTCCGGGTCGAAACCGACCAGTAGCTGCTTGCCGGTATCGAGCACCGGGCGTTTGATCAGCGCGGGGTATTGGGCCATCAGCGCCAGCGCCTTGGCTTCGTCAACGTCGGCGCGTTCTGCTTCGGACAGCTTTTTCCACATCAGGCCACGCGTGTTGAGTAGCACTTGCCAGCCGGCGCGCCGGTTCCAGTCCGGCAGATGCTGTTGCGCAACGCCGGCCTTCTTGTAATCGGTGAATTCATAAGCGACGCTGTGGGTGTCGAGCCAGGCCATCGCCTTTTTCATGGTGTCGCAGTTCTTGATACCGTAGATTTTGATCATTGCTGTCTTTCCTCCGGGTTCTGCTGTCAGGGTCAGGTCGACAGCTTGCGTCCCAGTTGGTTTTCGACCGAGGCGATTTTTGTTTTCATCCGGCTTTCGTCGCCGGCGCGATAATCAATCTTGATCTGCGTGGCAATGCGCGGGCAGTCGGCCTTGAGTGCTTCGAAACAGGCGGTCACCACCCCCATCACTTGCGGCCAATCGCCTTCGAGGATGGTGCCCATCGGCGTCAGCTGGTAGGCGACCCCGCTTTTATCGATGATGTCGAGGATGCGCGCGACATAGGCGCTCTTGCTTTCGCCCAGCGAGGTGGGGAACATCGAAAATTCAAGAAGAACCATGGTCAGTTGCCGGCGGGAAACCGTTGTTTCAGGTAAGAAACGCGGATTTTCTCACGAACTGCGGCTTCTCCGGCAGAGGTCAGACCGGCGAATTGCCTGAGCCATTGGCAGAACATTTCGGTCGATGGGATGAAATAGTCTTTTCGTGTCTTGATGTGCCGCGGCGTTTCATTGATCCGCGCATCGATCAAGGCGCCTTCTTCGTGCGTCTCGAATACCCGCCCGTCGTCGAGGCAGCGATATTCAAAATCCCAGATGGCTTCCTTCAAATGCGCCTGCGTGCTGCGTTCCATGCGGCGCACGAACTGGAAGCGCTGATGTTGCTCAAGAAAGCGCGCCAGCATTGATTCGAAGTCGCCCAGCAGGTCGAGTTCCGCGGTGGCCAGCGCCATCTCATTGACCAGCCGCGTCGTAAAGGCATTGAGAAAGCCCTCCGGGTCGCCCTTTTTCAAATGGGAGAAGACCATGCCGTAGCGCGTATCAATGTCCATGGCGACGGCGCACGGCTTGCGCTGGATGCGCACAAAATGCACCTGCCACTGTTGCACATGACGCGGCGCTTGGCCATCGACGTCGACCAGCAAGGGCTGGTCGGTCGAAGGGTGCGGCGACGGAGCTTGGCCGACCAGCGGTACCGGGCCGGCTTTTTTCGGCTCGATGAATTCGGCGAAGGCTTGCGAGCAGTTGAAGATCAGCATGGCTGAAACCGGTCTTGTGCCTAGCGCTTGAGCTTGGCAAAAGCGCTGGCCATGGCGCCGACCGGTTCTGCTTGCCGCGTTTGCTGCTGGCGGGCCTTGTTCGAGACGGGGGCACCGCCCATTTTTTGCGGAACGGGTGTGTCGTCGGTCAGGCGCATGGTCAGCGCAATGCGTTTGCGTTGCAGGTCGACTTCCTGCACCTTGACCTTGACCACGTCGCCGGCCTTGACGACCTCGCGCGGGTCTTTGACGAACTTGTTGGAGAGCGCCGAAATATGCACCAGACCGTCCTGATGCACGCCGATATCGACGAAGGCGCCGAAGTTGGCCACGTTGGTAACCACGCCTTCGAGAATCATCCCCGGCTGCAAGTCCTTGACCTCTTCGACGCCGTCCTTGAAAACAGCCGTCTTGAATTCCGGGCGCGGGTCGCGGCCGGGCTTTTCCAGCTCCTTGAGGATGTCCTGCACGGTCGGCAGGCCGAATTGCTCGTCGGTGTATTTGACCGGCTGCAGCGATTTGATCAGGCGCGAATCGCCAATGACGTCGCGGATGCCTTTCTTGATGTCGGCCAGAATACGTTCGACCAGCGGATAAGCTTCCGGGTGCACGGCGGAGGCGTCGAGCGGGTTGTCGCTGCCGTTGATGCGCAAAAAGCCGGCGGCCTGCTCGAAGGTCTTGGCGCCCATGCGCGGCACTTCCAGCAGCGCCTTGCGGTTGGGGAAAGCGCCGTTCTTGTCGCGGTGCGCAACGATGTTGGCAGCGAGCGTGCTGTTGAGGCCGGAGACGCGCGTCAACAGCGGGATCGAAGCGGTATTGACGTCGACGCCGACGGCGTTCACGCAGTCTTCGACGACACCGTCGAGCGCCCGGGCCAGCTTGGTCTGGCTGACGTCGTGCTGGTATTGGCCGACGCCGATCGATTTGGGTTCGATCTTCACCAGTTCGGCCAGCGGGTCCTGCAGGCGACGGGCGATGGAAACCGCGCCGCGCAGGCTGACGTCGAGTTCCGGGAATTCGCGCGAGGCGTATTCGGACG
>CAZZDF010000325.1:0-2573 GCA_964652915.1 uncultured Propionivibrio sp.
GCCGGCACGTTCAAGCCCAGGGAAAGCGCCTTCTTCAGCTGCTTCCCGGCCTGCTTGTAGCTCCCGTTCTCATAGCTGGCAATCCCGCTGGCCAGTTCCTTTTGCGCCTTATCCGCCGGAGCTGCCGGCTGCACCGGAACCGGCTCGGCAAGAGCAACCTCAAGCTCTACAGGAGGCTGCGGCGCACACGCGACACAAAAAACCAGCAAAGAAACAATGCTTGCTGCACGAATAGCACATTGAATGGTGCTTTCGTCCGCCATGAATGACCTCAATCGAATTTGTGTTTGATGCGCACGCTACGCCCGCCGGCAAGCTCGACTCGTTTGCGATACGGTTTGAAATCACTGTTACGGATTTCAATGCGATGCGTACCCGCCGAGAGACGAAGTTCGGTAAGCGGGGGCGAAACGCCCGCCTTTCTTCCGTCTACGTAAACCTCGCCCCAAGGCGCAATGGCCAATTTGATGCGCCCTTCCGCCGACGCCGCCGGAGCCTCCTCCGAAGGCGACGTTTCGGAATTGGCAGACGCCACAGCGTGCCCAGCGATATTCTGTTCAGCCGCCTGGGGCTGTTGGCTTTCTTGCGCAACAACCGGATCGGAGGGGGCAGAATCTGTCCTAGCCACCTCGTCAAACGGAACCCCCGCCGGTTTCTTTTCGGCAACAACCGGCACCGCCACCCTCGAAGCCGTCGCTTCAAGAACCGAGTTTTCCGCTGGTTGGTCCGGCGGCTTCGGCGTTTGCCAGGAACGTACTCCAAAAAAAACGGCCACGGCCAGCAAAGCCACCGAAAAACCAGCGACAAAAGCACTCGAATAATCCGACGAAACTATCTTCGCACTCGTCGACCGCCGCGATCGATGGCCATGCCGTCTTTCCCGTGCGGAGGAATGTTCGTTGGTCGCAACAACCTCCTTGGCCACTTTCGCGGCATCAACCGACACCGTAATGTCACCCGCCCCTGCTGAAACAGAAGCCAAGGCTGCGGACTTCTCCGCCGCTTCCGCCGCCTGCTTCTTCTGCTCCTGCCGAGCCAGACGACGATACTTGCGCAAATCGGAAGCCATTTCGCGCGCATGTTGATAGCGCTTATCCGGATTCTTGGCCAAGGCTCTAGCCACAATCCGGTCAAAACCATGCAACAAACCGGGATTGAACGTGGATGGCAAGGGGGGCGCGCTATTCAAGACCTGATAGAGCACCGCGTTGAGGTCGGCACCGGCAAAAGGTGGGCGCCCGGCCAGCATTTCGTACAAAACGGCGCCAAGCGAAAAAATGTCCGAGCGACCATCGACGACCTCGCCGGTTACCTGTTCCGGCGACATGTACTTTGGCGAACCGAAAGCCGTACCGGCCACCGTATGCGCCCCGCTCGACAACAAGGCCACGCCAAAATCGGCAATCTTCACCGCATCATTGTCGAGGATCATGATGTTCGCCGGTTTGATGTCGCGATGCACCACGCCATTGGCATGCGCATAGGCCAGTCCATCAGCAATCTGTGCGGCAATCGAGGCAATGCGATCAATCGGCAGCAAATCGGACGAATCGAGGATTTCGCGCAGCGTGCGGCCGACCAAAAGCTCCATCGCCACGTAGGACAGATCGCCGCTACGCCCGACATCGTAGATCGTGATGATATTGGAATGATTGAGACGGCCAGCCGCTTTGACTTCGCGATCGAAGCGCAACTCGAACCCCTCGGCCTCCTCGCGCGACAGGCCAGTGCATTCGACCGTCTTGATTGCTACCGTACGCTCGATCAGCGGGTCATGCGCCTGATAGACCACTCCCATGGCGCCACGCCCGATGACTCCCGTAATCTTGTAACGACCAAGTTGCGTAAGAGACATAAGAGTCCGGTAGAAAGTTGAGATTTCGACACAAGGAACGCTTGCCGCCAAAGCACTGGCTGATTCTGAGTATTCGCAACCATGCTGTCAAGAAAACGCCAAGAATGGCCGAGCGTCCACTCCGACGCCCCGAACGTCTCCCAGAGGAGACGCCCGCCAGGCGGGTTGCTCAGAACCAACAGATTTCAATTTTTTTGAGTTACGAGTTTTCAACGCCCTCAGGTGCTGCTTTCGGCTTTCTTGGCTTGCGACTGCGCGCAGCAGGCTTCTTTTCTGGCATCACCACGACGCCCTCTGCCACCGCCGGCTCGGGCGAAGCGGTCGCCGGCGCGGCCGCGGCAGTTTCGCCGGAAACTTCTTTCTCTTCTTTCTTTACCCGCCGGTTTCCGCCGCGCCCGCGCCGCTTGGCTTCCGGCGCCGAAGTAGCCTCTTCGAGCGTCGCCGTCTCGGGAACAACGGACACTTCCGGCGAGGACTCGACACGCGTCGCCGGCGCGCTGCTGCGCGCAACAAAAGCCCCCGACTTCTCATCGCGCCCCACTTCGAGCAAGCCACGGTTCTGCGCCTCGTCGAGCAGATTGCCAAAGGCACGGAAGCCGAAGTGCGCTTCGTTGAAATCCGGCCGGCGCCGCTTGATCGCCTCCTTGAGCATCGACGCCCAGATCTTGCCCGCGTCGCCGCGCTCGGCAATCAAGGCCTCGAAAGTCGCCACAGCCAG
>CAZZDF010000326.1:0-2572 GCA_964652915.1 uncultured Propionivibrio sp.
CAACAGCGAAGAAACGGTGGCAAGCCTTTTCACTTCAGTATTCTCGTCATCTGAAGGAGATCAAGAAGGAAGGCTGATTGGCCGCCTGGCTTCCGCGCTGGCCGCACACACCGACAACCGGAACATCATCGGTATTGGCGCCTATGAAAACGAGTCAATGATCGGGACAATTTTCTTTACCCGACTTCAATTCGATGAGCCCGTCGAAGCCTACATGCTCTCCCCGGTTGCAGTCAGCACCGCACATCAGGGAAGAGGCGTTGGACAGGCATTAATCCAGTTTGGGCTAGACGAGTTGAAAAATCGCTCGGCAACGCTGGCGGTCACGTATGGCGATCCTGCCTTCTACTCCAAGGTGGGTTTTCAGGCGTTATCGGAAGAGCTCGTCCAGGCTCCGCACGCCCTCACCATGCCAGATGGTTGGCTTGGCCAGTCATTATCGGGAGAGGCAGTTCCCACCCTGAAAAGCCGTCCTTCATGCGTACCGGAGTTCGATAACCCTGACTACTGGTAATACCCATACATCGCCCCAGCTAAAAAGCCTCGGCGACAGACCTGTCGATGCGCGACGAAAACTGCCCCAGGCAATTAAGCTCACTGCTCGTTTTTTGTGCAGGATTGTGAGAGATGGTCACCATGAAGGAGTTATGAAAGATTTGGCGCATGGCATATCGGGATAGCGAATCGCTGGCCGAGGTTTCACGCAAGTACCGGCTACAGCCGGAATGATGGGCAACGAACAGCAGCTTTTCGCCTTTTTCGTCAGGTTTTTGCGGTTCGCTTCACCCCACCCTTCGACGGCGGCCACTGCCGCTGATATGCCTTGACGCGCTTGTTAACAGGGAGAACAATCAGGTCGACAGAGCTAGCGCATTCCGAATAACCATTCCGAGTCGAACCATCATGTCGCCCGCCACAGATCACCCCGCTGCCGTTCGGATTTCTGAGCTTTCAGAGGCCATTTCGCTACGCTGGCTGCTGGCCGCGGTCGTGCTGATCAACCTCGTTGTCGGCGCCATTGGCATCCAGTCACTGACACATGCCCGCCAGCGCACCATCGAACAAGTGCAACAATCGACCACCACCCTCGCCGCGTTGGTCGAAACTAACGTCGCCGATGCCGGCCGGCGCGTTGATCTGGCCATGCTTACCATTGTCGACAGTCTGGAAGAACAGCTGGCCACCAGCGGTCTGAACAACGAACAGCTGAAGAAGACACTGTCCATCCAACTGCAACGGCTACCGGGCATCGTCGCCTTTACCGTCAGCAACGACCACGGAAACACATTCTTGCGCTTAGGAGCGAATCACGCGGCGCCGCCCAGCCTGGCCGACCAAGACTTTTTCGCAGAACACCAGACACACCCCGGTCAGCGACTGATTCTCGCGCCACCGATCCTGACCAAAGACTCCAAAGAATGGATTGTTCCCTTTTCCCGCTCCTACCGTTATCCCGACGGCCGATTTGCCGGCATGGTCACGGCGGCGGTACCGACCAGCTATTTTGATCACGTGCTCAAAGACGTTGCTGTCGGGCCGAGCGGCTCTGTGGTCATTCGCCATATCGACAAAAGTCTCATTACCCGCCAGCCACCGGTCGAAGGATCGGCAGGAACCCCCGGTGACCAAAAGGTTTCCGCCGAATTTTCTGCGCTGCTCGATTCCGGCGTCGGAACCGGTTTGTTCCATACCCGCAATACGCCGGATGGCTTCGAGCGAAGCTACGCGTTCCGGCATGTCAACGGCCTGCCTTTGGTGGTAACGGTGGGCATGGCACCAGGGGACTACTTCGACGGCTGGTACAAGGAAGTCCGTTTAGTGGCCTTTCTGATGACGGTCTTTCTGGTCATCACGCTGATCGCGGCTTATCTGCTCTATCGTTTTGGCCAGCGGCAAGCGCATAGCGCCAGCGAACTACTGGCGGCCGAATCGCGCTTCCGCCGCTACGTCGAAAACTCCCCGGACGGAATATTTGTTGCCGCTACCGATCGGCGTTTTATCGATGTCAATCCAGCCGGCTGCGCAATGGTCGGCTACTCTCTCCAGCAACTACTCGGGATGAGCATTCAAGACCTTACTCCTGAGGGAGCCGAAAAACACCATATTGAAGAGTTTGAAGACGTAAAACAAGGTGACACCAAAGACCTCGAATTACAGTTGCGTTGCCAAAACGGAAACCTCATTGATGTGGCATTGCGAACCCTTCCCTTATCTGACCAGTCAGTTATTGGCTTCGGCCGCGACATCACCCAACGCAAGCAACTCGAAGCCGAGCTGACATCGCATCGTGACCATCTGGAGGACCTCGTCGAACAACGCACCCAAGAGCTGGAACTGGCCAAAGAAGTGGCCGAAACCGCCAACGTTGCCAAAAGCACCTTCCTGGCTAACATGAGCCACGAGATTCGTACCCCGCTCAATGCCATCACCGGAATGGCCTACATCTTGCGCCACAGCGGACTCACGCCAGAACAAACCGACAAGCTCGACAAGATCGAAGCCGCCGGCCACCATTTACTTGATGTAATCAACGATGTCCTGGATTTATCCAAGATCGAAGCAGGGAAATTCA
>CAZZDF010000327.1:0-1956 GCA_964652915.1 uncultured Propionivibrio sp.
TTGCCGGTCGCCCGTCAATGGGGAAGACCTCCTTTGCTTTGAACATGGCCGAGCATGTGGCCATCGAAGTCGGTTTGCCGGTGGCCGTGTTCTCGATGGAAATGGGCGGTGCGCAGCTGGCCATGCGTATGCTCTCTTCGGTCGGCCGGCTTGATGCGCACCGCGTTCGCACCGGCCGCCTCAACGACGACGAGTGGGGGCGGCTGTCTTTTGCCCTGGGCAAGATGCATGAGGCGCCGATCTACATCGACGAGACGCCGGCGCTTAACCCGATCGACCTGCGCGCTCGCGCACGGCGCCTGCACCGGCAGTGCGGCAAGCTTGGCCTGATCGTTATCGACTACCTGCAGCTGATGTCCAGCGCCGGGGGCGGCGGCGAAAACCGGGCGACCGAAATTTCCGAAATCTCCCGCTCATTGAAGAGCTTGGCCAAAGAACTGGGGGTGCCGGTGATCGCCCTCTCGCAGCTCAACCGCTCGCTGGAACAGCGGCCGAACAAGCGCCCGGTGATGTCCGATCTGCGCGAATCCGGCGCTATCGAGCAGGATGCGGACGTGATCATGTTCATCTATCGTGATGAGGTTTATAACCCCGATACGCCCGATAAAGGTAGTGCCGAAATCATCATCGGCAAGCAGCGTAACGGCCCGATCGGTATGGTGCGGTTGACCTTCCTTGGCGAATACACGCGCTTCGAGAATTTTGCCAATACGGGTAGTTATTGAGCGAGCCGGAGTGAAATGTTTGTGCAATGAGTGGTTTGATGCGCTTTAATGTTGTAACGCAATGCGAGTTTCGGGATGACCTGATCTTTACATAAGGAGAGTGCCATGTTGTCGACCGCAATGATTGATCGTTTGAACCATCAGATTCAGCTGGAACAGTTTTCGTCCAACCTCTACCTGCAGATGAGCGCTTGGTGCGACCATCAGGGCTACACGGGCAGTGCAGCGTTTTTGCGCGAGCATGCCGGCGAAGAGTTGACGCACATGCACAAGCTGTTCGATTACGTTTGCGAGACCGGGGCGCTGGCGCAAATTGGGGCGCTTGAAGCACCAAAGTCCGACTACAAGTCGCTCGGTGAAGTGTTTGAAGCCACCTACAAGCATGAACTGGCGATTACCTCGGCGATCAACCAGCTCGTGGCGAGTGCGCTGGCTGAACAGGATTTTTCTACCTTCCAGTTCCTGCAGTGGTATGTCAGCGAGCAGCACGAAGAAGAACGTCTGTTCAAGAGCATCCTCGACAAGATTGCCGTCATCGGGCTTGATGGCAAAGGCATTTATTTCCTGGATAAGGAAATTCGCAAGCTGGCGGGGCAAACCACCGTCGCCTGATTCGTCGGTGACGGGAATTGCGGCACGCGAAAGCGTGCCGTTTTGTTTTGGGTTTCTTGGGATTGAAAGGTAGATCCGTTTGTTCTTTCATCGTTTCGGGCAATTGAAGGGCCAGCGAAGTCCATTGTTTGTTGGCGTATTGATGGCATTTTCCCTGGCATTGCTTGTTGCCGTCAGCACATACTTTGGCTGGGCCATTCCGTATGTTTTTAAAGCTGGGAGTATTCTGTTCGGGCGCCCCGATTCGGCTCTGACGCTTGAACGCTATCACGTGACGGTCGATGCCCGGCCTATAGTCGGGGTTGGCGAAAATGCTTCTGGGCTGACGTATCACCATGGACGAAACACTCTTTTCTCGGTGATTAACCGTCCTCCGCAAGTTATTGAGCTATCTCTTGAAGGCGAACTGCTGAATTCGTGGCCGGTTGAAGGCGTTCAGGATCTTGAAGGGATTACACATATTAAAGGCGACGAGTTTTTTCTTGCCGATGAGCGTTTGCAGAAACTCGTTCACGTGCGGATCGACGAAGGGCATTCCCGTATTGTTACGCGCGGCCGGCCGCGTTTGACGATCGCTGCGGAAGTTCCGGGTAATCTCGGTTTTGAAGGCGTCTCCTGG
>CAZZDF010000327.1:1966-2571 GCA_964652915.1 uncultured Propionivibrio sp.
GATCGAAACCGGCGACTGTTTGTGGTTAAGGAAAAGAACCCGCTGCGTGTGCTCGAGTTTCGCGGACTTGTAGAAGCTGCGCACGGCGGGCAATTTGATATCGGCATTCGGGAGTGGCACCTCAATCGGTCTTCGACCTATTTTTTGAGGGATTTGTCCTCGGTGAGCTATCACGAAGAGAGCGGCATGTTGCTTCTTTTAAGCCATGAGTCGCGCCTGCTTCTGGGGTTGGGCGCTGACCGCAAGCCAGCGACAATGCTGGTGCTGCGCCGCGGATGGCACGGCTTGAGTCGGGATGTTCCGCAAGCCGAGGGGGTTGCGGTAGGTAGCGGAAACAGTGTTTTTGTCATCTCCGAGCCCAATCTTTTTTATCGTTTTGATCCGGGCTGATTGCGCGGGCAACAGGCCAGATAAATTCGCCGGATAGCAAGCACCCTATGGTGCCGGTGGGTCGTCCGCTAGCGCTCGCGGTGCTTAGTTGGCTGGATGGAAAACGTCTTGTGGCGCGCCTCCTTTCTCTGCACCGATGGCTTGTTCAACGGCCGGCAGCCGATGGGCGATGCCCTTGTGGCAGTCGATACAGGTCTTGCCGTCGTTGAGCCCTT
>CAZZDF010000328.1:0-2568 GCA_964652915.1 uncultured Propionivibrio sp.
CAGACCATATGACAATGAAATCGTTCACTGCTTTTGCTACTTAATCAGCGTTTCCTTAATTCTGTTGCGTTCGGCTACGTGCCCTCTTTTTGTGGGCGTTACTGTGTTCAGGTAGCGTTCGAGGGCTTGGCTAAGAGTGGTGGATTCAACTTCTCGCTTGTCGCGGAAGCGTCCTTTATCCATTTTGAATTCGACTTCGCGCGCCCATTTTTCGGCTTCAACGCGTGTTTCGAAGGTTTTGGTCTGGCTTTTGTAGCCTTTGCGACGTACTATTGCCTGAAATTGGTAGTCGCCGCGGGTGGAAATGCTGGCCATCACTTACTCCAAATTTGAGTATAGCGATGCCGCTGCAAAGCGGTTTGCACGGTAGTGCAGCAAAAATGCAGCAATAAGGGGCTGAAAAGCAAAAAGCCAGCTTAAAAAGCTGGCTAAGTGCTTGATTCTTTGGCTCCTCGACCTGGGCTCGAACCAGGGACCTACGGATTAACAGTCCGGCGCTCTACCGACTGAGCTATCGAGGAACAACGAAGCGCGCATTTTAGTCACTAACTCGTCATTCGTCAACAATTTGCTATCAAATTTGCTAATAAATGGACTCACAAATCGTTTATGTCAAAACAGCCTCCGGTGAAGAGGCAATGCATCAGCGGACCCGAGTTATGCAACGGAATGTTCGCATGGTTCTGATTCTTGTCGACGGGAAATCTACCGTTGCTGATCTGATTTTAAAAACGGGAAATCAGAAGCTCACTGAAAACGCTTTGCGTGAGTTGGACAAAGCCGGCTTTATTGTTCCGGTAGTCGAGCAGGATTCCTTGTGGGCTGAAGGAAAGAAGGTGGCACAGGAGATTCGAGACGCGGCAATTAGCAAAGCGCGCAAGTTTTCTTCTTCGAGCGGTAAGGAGGCTCCGCGTCCGAAAGTTGAGCCGCTTCCGCGGGAACCTTCCTTGTCCGAAGCATCAATCTCGCTGCATTCAGCGTTTGCAAGTTCCAAGGGCGCTTCATCGATATCCCAGTTTTCAGTCGCGCCGATTCCTCCTTTGCAGTTTGGGAAGCCCGTTGATGGGCAGCTTTCGTCTGTGTTTTCGCAGCAGGATGAAAAGAATACGGTTGAGGAGAGCACTGTTCGTTCCGGGGCCAAGGCTCCTGGCTTATTGGAGCGTATCAAGGCGGTGTTGTCGCCTCGTCAAAGCGATGAGGATGATTCCCGTTCACTCAAGCCGGTTCGTCGGGGGCAGCGGCGGCGAATCGGGTGGCCGGCGATTATTGGAAGCATTTTGTTCGGAGTGTTGGCGATTGTTGTGCTGATCGTTCTTGCATTTCCTTATGACCGCTATTTGCCGGAGGTTGAGGTGGCGTTCGGCAAGGCTACCGGGCAGCGAGTCAAAGTAGGGGCAATGCGTGTTGAGATGTATCCGAAGCCAGGCTTGTTTCTTAGCGATGTGCGGGTTGGACCGGATGGCGGTGAATTGAAGATTTCGAATATCGGTCTTCGTCCGGTGATCGGCTCTTTGTTTTCCAAGAAAATCGGCTTTAGGAGGGTGGAATTAAGTGGCTTGAAACTTTCGCCTGAATGGGTTCTTGGAATGCCAGAAGTCCTTTCGGGTATGTCGAATCCGGTGAGTGGTGTAGAGGTTGAGACCATTGTTTTTGAGCAAACCGAGGTGTCGTATAACGGGCTTGGTTTTTCAGACATGCAGGGCGAACTCAAGGTGGCGGGCGAGGGGCGCTTTCAGTCACTGTTGTTGAGTACGGTTGATCGCAGCTTGAGTCTTGAGCTCAAGCCCCAGGGAAAGACGCTTGGCGTGGTGATCGAAGGCTTTGGGTGGCGTCCGTCGGAAAAGTCTCCGTTTTTGCTTACGTCGGTTAATTTGAAAGGACGTATCGATAAGAATGCGATGACTATCGATGAGATGGATCTGCGTCTTTTTGATGGGGTGGTTAAAGGAGTGCTCGTTTTGTTGAGCGAGAAACAGCCTTCGCTTTCCGGAAAGATCAGTTTTGAGCGAATTAACGCGTCGCGGCTCGGTGAAGCCGTTGGTTTAGGGGTTCAGTTTTCGGGGGAATTCGCGGGTAGTTTGAGTTGCCTTGCGGCGAGTGAAACCTGGAATGGTGTTTTTGCTGCGATGCTGGTTGACGGCGAGTTCACCATCCGTCGCGGGAGTGTTCAAGGGATTGATCTGGCCGAAGCGGTACGCCGTGTTTCTGCTTCGCCCGTCGAGGGAGGAAAAACGGTATTCGAGCAGCTTTCCGGAAAAATCAGGGTTTCTCCGACGGCGTATCAGTTTTCCAGCTTGGTTCTTGATTCCGGGCTGATGCAGGCCGTTGGCGGTGTTGAAGTGAGCAGGGATTTGCGAATCAACGGCAAAATGGAGTTGCAGATGCGCGGTAGCGTGAATCAAATGAGGGTGCCGGTAACGATCAGTGGGCAACTCAAGACGCCGACCGTTCAGGTTGGGAAATAGTCCCGAAACTGCGACACTCCCAAAAAACAACGCCGGCAATAGCCGGCGTTCAGGCTGCTGACAAAGCCTCCAAGAGATTGGGGGCTTTGTTGTATCTTGGGCG
>CAZZDF010000329.1:0-2567 GCA_964652915.1 uncultured Propionivibrio sp.
CGTTATCGCCCAGAAGGGCAACGACTTCGCCGGGATAAAGAGAGAAGTCGACGCCATCGAGCGCGACGACGGTGCCGAATGATTTCCGGATGTCGCGCAGTTCAAGCAGGCAGTGGTTCGCGGTGGGGTGATCGGACACGAGGATTTCCTGTGGAGCATCAAAAGCTTAGTTTAACCACGGCGGGCATAGCGGAACCCAGGTTCTTTCCGTGTTCGCTATGCCCGCCGTGCTTGCTTCTTAACGCAGGCCTTTCTTCGCCAGCGGGGCGATCAGGTCGATGTTGCCTTTGTGCACGAAGCCGGCGCCGGTATCAATGGCCAGGCCGGAGAAACCGTATTTCTTGCTCAGGACGATTTGCATGACCGGCAGATAGCCTTGCAGGAAGGGTTGACCATCACCGACCAGATCGACGTAGCCGCTCTTGATCGCGGCGGCCGTTGCCGGCGACAGCGAAAAGCCGCAGCCGACAATCTTGTCCGGCGAAACGCCGGCGGCGCGGAAGAAGTTCTCAAGCTGCGCGGTCAGCCCGCCGTGATCCATGAAAACGGCTTTGGTGTTCGGGTGCGAGGCAAGATAGGCGGTCATCAGCGGCGCGCCGAGCGTGGCGTCCTTGTCGACTTCGGCCGGAATTTCCATGTAGCTCACCTTCAATCCGGCTTTTTCCAGTGTTTCGATGATGCCGACGGTGCTCAGGCCACGGGTGGGTTGGCTCTTCAGACCCCAGACCAGCGCTTCGTCGCCTTTGGCAAATTTGAAGCGGCGCAGCGCCTCCGAGGCCAGTGCGACGCCGCGGGATTTATTGTCGACGCCGGAGTAGCCGAAGCCCTTGGATTGATAGGTGGCTTGCAGCTTGGGCAGCTCGGTGTCGGTGGCCGTGACGATGATGCCTTTGGATTCTGCCTCATCAACCAACTTGGCATAAGCGTCGTCGCCCGGGTGGCCCATGATGACGATGCCATCCGGCTTGGCCGCCATCGACTTCTTGAAGTTTTCCAGCATTGTTTGCGGGTTCCAGTCGGAATAGACGAACTTGACGTTAACGCCCATGTCGGCCGCCGCCTGCGCGGCACCGTTCTGTACAACCGTGGCGTAAGACTCGCCAACCGCGCCGCCGACGTCGAAGTAAATGGTCATGCCCTTGCCGCTTTGCGGCAGCGAACTTGCGGCTCCGGCGGTCGTGCAGGCGAGCAGCGCAAGCGCGCCGGTCGCCAGGGTTTTACGAAGTGAGAGTTTCATGCGTTGACTCCTTTGGGTGAGAAAGCGATGTGAATGTTACTGCTTGTATTTCGCGTTGGCCTTTTTGATGAAAGACATGTCGTAAATTTCGTCATAGGGGATGTCGCGATCGATGATCCCGGCCGACTTGCAGAATGAGACGATGGTGTTATGTCCTTCCTGGGTAATCAAGCCATCGAACGACATCGACGGGCGAAGATAGGTGAGCGATTTGGCATTGACGCTTCCGTCCGGGAAATAGGCTTTGGCTTTCTGGGCAATGGCTTCGTTGCTGTTCTTGCTCATCCAGATCATCGCGCGCACGACAGCGTTGGCGAATTTTTGCATCGTCTCCGGGTTGTTTTTCACAAATTTCTCGGTGCCGACGACGATCGAAGACTCGTAGCGTGTGGTGCCGTAAATGGCTTTGTGCTGTGCCGGGTCGGATACGTCGACGAGGATGTTGGCGCCGGCGGCGGCAACATCGTCCTTGGCGGTAGTGCGGATGTAGGAGGCGTCGATGTGGCCTTTCTCCAGCGCTGCCAGGGAGGCGCCGTAATCCATTTGCGCCCAGGTGACATCGGTGTCCTTGAGGCCGGCTTTGGCCAGAATGGACAGCGCGAAGGAGTGCGGCGCCGAGCCGGGCGCGCCGGCGAAAATGGTTTTCCCTTTCAACTGTTTGACATCCTTGATGGCTGGAGCGCCAACAAACATATAGTTTTTGCCGGTCAGGAAGGAGACGACAATCGTCGACTTGAGTCCTTTGGCCTGTGCTCTAAAAACCGGTTCCGTGCTCAGCATGGTCAGGTCGGCGCTGCCGGCGTGCATCCCCTGGAAGGCGACCGGCCCGTCGTTCATGGTGATGAATTTGACGGCCAGACCTTCGTCCTTGTAGTAGCCGAGGGTTTCGGCCAGGTAGGCCGGCAGCCAGGCTTCGCCGTGGATTTCGGCAATGGTCAGCGGCGTCAGCTTGGCCGCTTGTTTGTTTGCGGGGGCTTTGTCGGCAGCGCTGACGCTTTGCAGCAACATGGCCGCCACCAGCCCGGCAACGGCGAGCCATTTTTTACTTGTTCTCATTACTGTGTTCCTCCAGAAATTATGTTGATTCAAAAACAAACATAGACATTGGCTGCCGTTTGCGGCAGCCCTAACGCTATAGGGTGCCGCTGTAGTCCAGCGGCGGGCGCCATTTCAGCAGCAGCTTCTCGATGCGTTTCAAAGCCATGCTGAAAATGATTCCGATAAAAAACAGGATGAAAATGCAGGACATCACCCGGTCCACGTTGAAGAACGAGGTCGAGTAGGAAATAACCCAGCCCAGTCCGGCGCTGGCGCCCATGTATTCGCCGAC
>CAZZDF010000330.1:0-1369 GCA_964652915.1 uncultured Propionivibrio sp.
GAAAGGCTTGAAGCTGATGATGGGGGCTGACGGCAATCAGGAGGTCAGCCGGGCTTTTGGAATTCTTGTGGAAGAAGACGGGGTGGCACTCCGCGGCCGTTTCCTCTTCAACCCTGACGGCATTTGCGTGGCGCAGGAAGTCCAGGCGGATTCGGTTGGGCGGAATGTCAATGAGTTCTTGCGTCAGGTAGAAGCCTGGCAACACGCAACCAAGACCGGCGAAGTCTGCCCGGCCGGATGGCGACCCGGCAAGAAGACCCTGCCAGTCAATACCGATGCCGAGAAAATGGCCGGTCGCGTTGGTGACTACATCACGCTGGAAGAAATTCTCAGCTGATCGAGTTCAGTGGTACCGATCCGATGTTTTTACGTGATCGGTCATGCACAGAAAAAAGGCACAAACGATCACGCTTGTGCTTTTTTTGGGCTTTGCTGCGGGGTTAAGGTCGAGTGGTTTGACCGGAAGTCTCGCATCAAAAAACCTAAGAGCCTGTAAACATGAGTGTTCCTGGCGCAGCGCAAGCGCCAATTCAGGCAATCAGCGAAAGACCAGCACTTCGACGACTCGACGTTGAATAACAAGCCCCTGTTGCTACCCAGCGATGCGGCTCAGGCGCCGAACCGACGAGCAGTTGCCCCTGCTCCACTACCCAATGCGCATCCGCATACGCTGCCCAGTCACGCGGATCATGACTGACGACCAGTGCCGAAAACCCCCATTCCTGCTGCAACTCGCCGATCCAGTCGATCATGTCGGCACGCCGTTTCCAATCCAGCGCGCTAACCGGCTCGTCGAGCAACAATAATTTGGGACGGCGCACCAGAGCACGCGCCAGAGCCAGGCGCTGCTGCTGACCACCGGAGAGCCGCTCGGGATAGACCTCGCTCAAGCCAAGCAGCCCGGCACGTTCGAGGAACGCATCGATCAGAGGCGAGGCGGGCGCGGCAAATTCAAGTTGCCGGCGCACCGTCATGTGCGGAAACAAGGCGTAGCTCTGGAACATCACGCCCAACTGACGTTCGCGCACGGAAACGGCCGACCCGCCTGGCGACGACCAAAGCTCATTTCCCCAATGCACCGCGCCACTCAAACGGCAAGGCAGGCCAGCCAGCGCGCGCAAAAAAGTTGTCTTGCCGCTACCGGATTCGCCGCTCAATACAACAAGTTGCCCTGCACCCAGCTCGCCACGCAAATCCATGGCGATCGGCGCAGTCGCTCCGTTGAGACTGCCCTCCAGCGCAAACCGCAGCGCGCGCGCCTCAGAGCGCAACGATCCGTACCTCAAGATCGGCCGGCGGGGCGTGATAAACCGAACTCAACACCAGGCCATGCACGCCGCTCAGCGCATAATCTTCGACGTTATCGGGG
>CAZZDF010000330.1:1469-2558 GCA_964652915.1 uncultured Propionivibrio sp.
TTCAGGTGGTTCTCGAAAATCAGAATGGTTTCCGACAGACCGAGCCGATGCGGCACGGCGCCACCGGCCAGAATGGCCTTGGTCAGGGTTTTCTTGACCCCCGGCAGATGTTTGCGGGTGATCAGCAATGGGATGTTGGCGGCAACATGAACTTTGTCCACCATCTCGGCAGTGCGCGTTGCCACGCCGCAGGCATGTTCGAGCAGATTCATCGCCACCTTCCAGCCGCGATGCAAGGCATCCGCCCGACCGCGCACGGCAAGCACGGCATCGCCCTGTTCCATGCGCCTCCCACTGGGCGCGAGCAACGATACCTCGGCACCGAGCAATTCAAAAAGCCGCCCGGCTTCCTCGCTCAAGGCCACGCAAACGGGCTGGCGTGCGCGTACGGTCAGCGCGGCAGGCTGCGCGCCAATCCCCAGCAGATGACTGGTCAGATCGACCATCGGCGCATCCTCGTTGATCCACGATTCGATTTCAGCATTGGAAAAAAATATCATCGTCAGTCCTTTGATTAGCAATCTGTATCAGCGTCGCAAACCGCGACCAAGCCGCTCAAGCACCATAAACAAAGCGAGCGCCAAAACGGCAAGAATAAAAGCAAATTTTTCGGCGCTGGCAAAATCGCCGTCAAGCACCGCATTATAGATAGCCAGCGATAGGGTATCGGTCTTGCCGATCAGATTGCCGCCAAGCAACAGGCTCATGCCGACCTCGCCCATGCCGCGCCCGACACCCAGCGCCAGACCGGCCATCAGTGCGCCAGAGATGCTTGGCAAGGTCACATGCCAGAAAATCTCGGCATCGTTCTTGCCCAGTGTGGCGGCAGCCTCGGCAAACAGACGCCCTTCCCGTTCCAGCGCGGCCAGAACCGGTTTTACCATCAGCGGCAAACCGGCAATGAAGGCCGCAACCACCAAGGCCCAAAAAGAGAATATCAGGTCAATATGCCAGGCGTCGGGAAGCCACTGATTAAACCAACCCTGACGCCCGAGCAAAAGCAACAGGAAAAAACCAAGCGCGATGGGAGGGAAAATCAGCGGCAAGCTGACCAGCGCCTTAATCAGCGAACGCCCCGGCCAGCCCGGC
>CAZZDF010000331.1:0-2555 GCA_964652915.1 uncultured Propionivibrio sp.
CATCGACCCCCGAGTTCATTGCCGCCGTTGGCGCACGGGAAGTGGTTTTCTCGGCGGGCTATCGCAATGCCTTCAAGCACCCGCGCCCGGACGTTCTGGCGCGTTATGCAACAAGCCGCCATTGGCGTACCGATCGCGATGGAGCGATTTACATCGCTATCGGTAATACGGCCGAACTTTCCGCATGGCGCAACGAACGGCCGCGATACTGGCAGGGGCAGTGATACGCCGGCTTCATTGTTACATTCCGTCAAAACTCTTTGCCTTGCCGCACTTGACCGGATGTGGGGTCGGCAGGTAAGGTTCCTGTCATGGATTCCCTGATGCCTTTCTGCCAATTTCAAGCATGGTGGCGCCTCGACTGAGGCGGCCAGGGTTGTTACATCTCTTTCTTAATGCCGCCGGTTCTGGCGGCATTATTGTTTGTGGCTCAGTTCCGGCGATTTCTTTTTATTGTTACGGAGCGAAAAATGAGTCATACCATTCTTACCGGCGATCGTCCGACCGGGCCTTTGCATTTGGGTCACTATGTCGGATCGTTGCGTCAGCGCGTCGAGTTGCAGTACGGCCATCGTCAGACCGTCATGGTGGCCGATTTGCAGGGGCTGACCGACAATGGACACAATCCGGGCAAAATCACGGAAAACATACTGAACGTCGTGGCCGATTATCTGGCCGTCGGTATTGATCCTTCCAGAACGACGATTTGTCTGCAGTCGGCATTGCCTGCTCTGGCCGAACTGACGATGTACTTTCTGAATCTCGTTACCGTGTCGCGTCTGGAACGCAACCCGACGGTCAAGAGCGAGATCGAGCAGAAGAAAATGCAGCGCTCGCTGCCGGCCGGCTTTCTGGTCTATCCGGTCAGTCAGGCTGCCGATATTACGGCGTTTGATGCAACGCATGTGCCGGTGGGCGATGATCAGTTGCCGATGCTGGAGCAGACCAACGAGATTGTGCGACGCTTCAACCAGATTGTCGGCCAGCCAGTGCTGACCGAGTGTCAGGCGATGCTTGGCAAGGTCAGTCGTTTGCCCGGCATCGATGGCAAGTCGAAGATGTCCAAATCGCTGGGCAATACCATCACCCTGGGCGCGACTGCCGATGAGATCCATCAAGCGGTGATCAAGATGTATACCGATTCAAACCATCTGAAGGTCAGCGATCCGGGTCAGGTCGAGGGCAATGTGGTGTTTAGTTACCTCGATGCGTTTTGTCCGGACGAGGCGCTGGTCGCCGGGCTTAAGGAACAATACCGGCAGGGCGGGCTGGGCGACATGAAGATCAAGCGTTTGCTGGAAGAGCATCTGCAGGCACTGCTGGCACCGATTCGCGAACGCCGGGCGTTGTATCTGGCGGATAGGGGCGAATTGCGGAGAATTTTGCGCGAAGGGTCCGAGCGGGCCAACGTGGTGACGCAGCAGGTGTTGCAGCGGGTAAGGCGGGCGCTGGGCTTGAATCTGTTGGCCTGCTAATTTGAGCGGTCCGTTGTCAGGACTTGATGAGTGTCAGTAAATCCGGAATTGTTTCCTGTTCCGGTATTGCGATTTTTGATTTCGTTGGCTTGACCGAGGTGGAGTGATTCGCCTCGCAGCCACAATTTGAATCGGCCGGGCTGTAGAATGCTGTCTGAATAGCTCCTGGTAACGGCTGATCCGATGGATTGAAGTGACCTTGTGCGCGCAGATGGTTTTTCTTTCGATGGGTGCAAATATGAAATCGCCGATGGTTGCTGCCGTACTGGCGGCTTGTTTTCTGTCATCTCCGGCTTGGTCGGAGAACTTTACGGTTGGTGTGGAAGAAGCAGACTATCTGCCGATTTATAAAGGCGACAGTTCAAACTATGTCGGCTACGCACGGGAACTGCTCGACACTTTTGCCGGCATGAATGGTCATGTCTTTATCTACAAGGCCTTTCCGGTTGCACGTTTGCATCGCGAGTTCGCATTGCGTAAGGCGCTGGACTTCAAGTATCCGGATAACCCTTACTGGTCGAGCGATCTGAAGGAAAACACCAGAATCTTCTATAGCAAAGGAACGGTGACCGTTGTTGAGGGACTGATGGTTCTTCCGGCCAACAAGGGGAAAGGAAAGGTTTCTTCGATTGCCACGATTCGCGGTTTTACACCCTATCCGTATCTGGACCGGATCAAGAACAAAGAGATCGTTGTGACGGAGGCAAATTCTCCGGAAGCCGCCATCAATATGGGCGAGGCGGGACGCGTTGATGCCGTTTATATCGGTACCATTCCGGCTACCTATATCATGCGGGAATTCCTGAAAAAGCCCGGCGTACTGGTATTTGACGACAAACTGCCGAGCACAAGGAGCGATTTTTCTTTTTCGTCGATTGCGCATCCGGAAATTATCAAGCAGTTCGATGATTTTCTGGTGAAGGAACGGGATACCGTTGCACGGCTCAAGACCAAATACAAGATTGTTGAGTAGTGCTTCGCGATTGCGACAGGTGACCGGCGGGCGCTGTTCTTGATCACTGTTCTTTTTCTGGGGTGAGCGGTGAAAGCCGGAATGGCGCCTGAAACGTAATGATGCAT
>CAZZDF010000332.1:0-2548 GCA_964652915.1 uncultured Propionivibrio sp.
CCCGCCTACTTGGAGACCGCTTTGCAATTACAGGAGATTTGATGCTCCGGCCCTGGGTTTCAGATGCCTATGGATTAGCAATCAACGCGAGATATGCTGTTATTTTTTTGCTGCTGCGTGGCGGACACGATTGCTGTCGTTTTTCGGCAGCGCAGCGCTGAAGATCAGGAAGTTTGTGCGCTGAACAATCCGGAATATGCGTTAGATGATGTCCAGATCGAGGCAGAAACGATTGCCTCCGGCTTCGCGGGCATTGAGCATCAAGGATTTGCAGCGTTCGATCAGGGTCTCCGAACTTTCACCGGTGTATTCGGTTATTCCGCCGCTTATCGTCAGACGCAGTTCGGCCTCGGTGAAGGTTCGCGATTCGACCTGCACACGCAGGCGTTCGAGGCCGATCATTGCATCTTTCAAGGCAACGTTTGGCAGTATCAGCAGAAACTGACTTTCACCGACGCGCCCGGTGATGTCGATCTCGCGCATGCATTTGATGAACAAGGAGCCGAGCTGCGAAAGCATCAATTCTTCGGATTGCGATCCATATTCAATGCAAAGCGCGGAAAAATCATCGACATCGAGCTGGGCCATGGTAAATGGCGTGCCATATCGGCGCGCCCGATGAATTTCCTTCTCCAGCAAATGCAGGACGTGCTCACGATTGAATACCCCGGTCAGTGAGTCGCGGACAGAAAGCAGTTTGACTTCGTCGCGCAGGTTTCTTTGCTCGCTGATATCGGTCATCGTGAGCAGTATCAGGCGAGGTTTGCCTTGTTCCGAAAGAACGGGGATGGCGTTAACCGAAAGCCACAATTTTTCGGCTTTGCCGTTGGCCAGAATCATCACGCGTTGATTGTCTGCTTGCGAGGTGCGGAGCGCTACGTTCAAGGGATGATTCTCGACGTCGAGCAATTGCCCGTTTTCGTCCAGCCAGTTCGGTAGCATGTCGCCAAACAACTCGCGAGCACGTTCGTTTTTCAGGCATAGCGAGGCATCCTTGGAAAACACCATCAGGCCAATGCCGAGGCTATCAAGCAGCTTCGAGTAGTGTCTGATTTCTTCGTCATCGGCATGAATGCTCGGCAGAGGCGAGTAGCGCTGGCTTGTGTTCATGATTTGACCGGGCAGATGTTTTGAACGGAATGCGAATATCCTACGGGAAAAAAGATCACCCTGAGAAAAAATCTACCAATAGGCTTGTTTTGTCTGACAAACGGAGTCGGCGGGATGAGCACAAAGGCGGAAAAGCGCAAAAAAACGCCTCGGATGGCATTGCAGGCTGCTGACGAACCCCGTCTTTTTTGGAAGGCCGGGTTTTGTTTTAGGCTCTGTTCGCGAAATCTATGGATAGGCTCACTTGGTGAGCTGCTAGTGCTGGAAACTGGATGTTCGGGCGCAGAAGCGTCGAACTACCAAGGAGCCAAGCATGCGAGAGCCCAAACTGAACCGGATTGTAGCGGCACTGCGGACATTGACACCTAATCAGCTTAAGACGGTTACCGCCGAGTTGATGGCGCTGAAGGCTTGTTCTGGAGCAATTTCGATCATCGAGACACGATTTGGCGAAACGGCCTCTTGTCTTCACTGATGTAGTCAGCTCATCTACCGACACGGCCACGCCGACGGCTTGCAACGTTATCGTTGCCGCGAATGCCGACGGACGTTCAACGCTTTGAGCGGTACTCCTCTGAGCGGGCTGCACAAAAGGGAGAAGTGGCTGGGGCAATCGGCCGCATTGCAGGATGGACGGACGCTGCGAGATGTCGCCAAGAAACTTGGTATCCACGTCGGAACGGTACACCGCTGGCGTCATCGCTTCCTTGCGCTTCCTCAGGCAGTGCAGCCACACGCGGTCTCTCTCACGAACAGGTTCCTGTTTTGGTCGCCCGTGATCGTTTCGGAGCTACGGCGGACAGCGTGCTCAAGGCAACCGACGCGGTGACTATGGCCGCCGCATTGAAGCCTTTTGTGTCGACGGACATGGTGTTGTGTACCGACGGAAGCAAGGTGCTTGGAGCAGCTGCGCGTGCTTTGGGCGTCGAACATCATGCGGTCCATCTGTCCGCCGGCATCCGCGTCGATGGCGCATGGCACGTGCAAAACGTCAATGCCTACCATAGCCGACTAAAAAACTGGGTTCGACAATTCAACGGAGTGGCCACTCGCTACCTCGAAAACTATATTGGCTGGTTCCGAACATTAGATCGAAAATCTTCAAACAGCCTGCAACCACCTCAGTGGCTTGCATTGGCCATGGGTACCCAGGCTTAAACACAGATTTCGCGAACAGAGCCTTGTTTTATGTAGTGATGGTGATTAATGGGAAGGCGTGATGCAGAAGATGTTTCAGTTGAATGGAGCGCAAAAAGCTTAAGAAAACGATGTACGCGCTTGTGGGCTTCGCCCGAGGGTTCAATAAAGCCCGAGCCAGCAGGCGGGCGATTTTTTTCATGTCCTGGCAGGCCCCGGCCAGTAGGCATTGTGGGAGTATCAAAGTTTCTGTGTGTGAGGCGTAGAGAGACTTTTCCACGGTGCCGCCGCCGGCCCCTCT
>CAZZDF010000333.1:0-2541 GCA_964652915.1 uncultured Propionivibrio sp.
TGTTGATCATCGTGCCGAAGCTGATCATCGTCGGATCGACGCCGATGCCGACGTACGAGAGCACCGCTTCGGCCAGCACCAGGCCGGAGAAATCCATCACCAGCGCGATGATCACGATGTGCATCAGGTTGGGCAGGATGTGGCGCAGGATGATGCGCAGGTCGGAAACGCCAAAGGCCTGCGCCGCCTGAATGTATTCCAGCTCTCGGAGCTTCAACGTTTCGCCGCGCAGCAGGCGGCACAGGCCGGTCCAGCTCGTCAGCCCGAGAATGAAACACAGCGCCAGCAGGCGCATGTCGGCGCGTTCGGCGGCGGTGGCAAACCATTGCGGGTGCGTGTCGATGATCACCTGCATCATCAGCACCGCGGCGGCGATCAGCAACACGCCGGGAATCGAACTCAATGTCGTATAAAGGTACTGGATCACATCGTCGACCCAGCCACGGAAATAGCCGGCCAGAATGCCGAGCAGGATCGCCACCGGCAGCGTCACCAGCGTCGTCACCAGCCCGATCACCAGCGCCGTGCGCACGCTCTTGAGAATCTGGTAAAACACGTCCTGCCCGACCTTGTCGGTGCCGAACACGTGATAGTCAAAGCCCAGAACGAACAAGGGCAACAGGATCGCGAGCAGCACCGCCAGCGTCAGCAGCACCGCATTCCAGGCAAATTTTGTCTCACCCCGCCAGAGGCCGCACCACGCCTGGCGCACCGAAAGCCCTTGCCGGCGAGCCAATAAAGACGCCACGCCCAGCGAAGCCACCCCCAGGATCACCGCTGCAAGCGCCTCGGCGGCCAGCAGGCGTTTGACGATGTCGCCCGAGCGCGCGGATTCGTCATCGCCCAGATGCGCCCCGCCGTATTTCAGCCGCGGAAATTCGCGCGCCTGCCGCAAGCGCCCGTCGGCATCGCGCACATCGACGGTCTCCTTGGCAAACGCCTTGGTGGCCAGCGGCTCGGAATAGGTTTTTTCGTTGTGCTTGCGCAGCGGCATGAGCAGCGCATCGAGCGCCGAGAGCACCTCGACGGCGTGCGCCACCGGCGCATCGGCCTGGGCGCTTTCCAGCCGTGGCCGGTAATGCAGCGAATCGAGCAACCCGACCAGCGCAAAGACCACCAACACCGTCGCCGCCGCCATCCCCGTCCGGCTCCGCCCCACCCGCCGCCAGGCCGCACGCAAAGGCGGATTGCGCGACGAGAGCAGCCCGAAGGCGAACCCGGCCAGCACCAGTAGCCAGATCAGCACATCGGACCAAAGCAGGACGGGGAGAAAAGTCATTCGTTCAGGCTTTCATGCGGAGAATCCACCGCGAAGGCGCGAAGATGCAAAGGGGCGCAAAGAAAATCCTTTTCGGACTCTGGCCGTGTATCAAAAAACGTAGTCTGCTCATATTTTTCTCATAAGTCGGCACTACTTCCACCAACCACGTAATTGGCCATACTCAAGAAACGTAAAAACAAAAGAAGCAAGTGGAGTAACAATCAAACTTTTTGAAACAATCCAGATTGCGGTATCGAACGTCTCACTCCAACCTTCCCAATGCCCTACATAAACTCGAACAAAAATTCGAGAAACCAGTGGAAGCACAATCGGGAAGCCAATCAAAAGCACAAAACCGAACGCTATAAGGTAGTACGACAATCGAACCAAAAACCATTTCATACACTACCCCTGTTTGCTCCCAGCGATGGCCAACTGCTGAATCGCGAACAAATCACAGTTTTATTTTCAACCCTACAACTAAAGTTCACATTGCCGAAAAGCCAGCTTCTTGCACAGAATAACTTTGCGTTACCTTTGCACCCTTCGCGCCTTTGCGGTGGATGTTCCCGGCTATTCAAATCTCACCCTCGGATCAACAAACGTGTAGGAAATGTCGGTGAGCATCAGGCCGACGATGTAGAGGACGGAGCCGATGAAGACCATCGCCCGCACCACAGCGAAATCCTGCGCGTGGATGGCGTCAATGGTGTAGCTGCCGAGGCCGGGAATGCCGAAGAAGGACTCAGTCAGCAGCGAACCCATGAACAGCATGGGGATGACGACCACGACGCCGGTGAGGATCGGGATCATGGCGTTGCGCAGCACATGGCGGAAGAGCACGGTGATTTCCGAAAGCCCCTTGGCGCGGGCGGTGCGCACGTAGTCCTTGCCGATCTCTTCGAGGAAAATGGTGCGATACCAGCGCGTCGACGAGCCAATGCCGGCCACGATGCCGATGACCACCGGCAGGACGAGGAACTTCCACGCATCCAGCCCGCCGGCAAAGCCGGAGATCGGTACCAGCCGCCACAGTTTGCTGATCAAAAACTGGCCGCCGATGATGTAAAAGAGGCCGGAAATCGACATCATCGCCACGCACAGCACGACGCCCCAGAAATCGAAGGCGGTGGCGCGGAAGAAGGCGAGCGTCAGCGCGAAAGTCACCGTCACGAACAGGCCGAGGATGAAGGTCGGCAGCGCGATGGCCAGCGACGGCCCCATGCGGCTGCCGATTTCGCGGGCGATGTCGCGGCCGTCCTCGGCGCGGCCGAAATCGC
>CAZZDF010000334.1:0-2541 GCA_964652915.1 uncultured Propionivibrio sp.
TGGCGGTTCCCATGGTTCTGGAAATGGCCATGGAGAGCATTTTCGTCGTCGTCGATATTTTCTGGGTTTCGCATCTGGGGCCGGACGCGGTGGCGGTGGTCGGGCTGACCGAGTCGATGATGGTGGTGGTCTATACCCTGGCGATGGGGCTTTCCATCGGCACGGCGGCGATGGTCGCGCGCCGTATCGGCGAGAAGGACTCCGAAGGCGCCGCCCGGGCGGCGATGCAGTCCATCTTGCTGGGGCTTGCCATTTCCGTTTCGCTGTCCATTTTCGGCGCACTTGCGGCCCCCGGGTTGTTGAGCAAGATGGGTGCACCCGCTTCGCTTATCGAAGAGAGCGGGCTGTTTTCCAGCGTGATGCTGGGCGGTAGCCTGACGGCTTTCATGCTTTTTACGATCAATGCGGCCAATCGGGGCGCGGGCGATGCGGCGATGGCGATGCGGGTGTTGTGGGTCGCCAATATCATCAACATGATTCTCGGTCCCCTGTGCATCTTCGGCATCGGCCCGATTCCCGCCATGGGCGTGACCGGCGCTGCCGTCGCCACGACGCTGGGGCGCGGCATCGGCGCGACCTATGCCCTGTATCACCTTTGCTACGGCAAGGGGCGGCTGCGGCTGGCGAATATTCCATGGCGCCCGGAATGGGACATCATCAAGCGCATCCTGCGTCTTTCCGGGCATAGCACTTTTCAGGTCCTGGTCGGCTCCATGAGCTGGGTGCTGCTGGTGCGCATGGTCGCTCAGTTCGGTAGTGTGGCCATGGCCGGATACACCATTGCCATTCGCCTGATGATGCTCATCATCCTGCCTTCCTACGGGCTCTCCAATGCGGCGGCCACGCTGGTCGGACAGTCGCTCGGAGCAGGCGATCCCGATCGCGCAGAGGCGGCGGTCTGGCAGTCGGCTCGCTACAACCTGATATTCATGGGGCTGGCCGGGGTGGTCTTCCTTATTGGAGCGCCGATGATTGTTGGTGTCTTTACGCATGACGAGGCGGTGGCTTCGGTGGCTGTGTACGGGTTGCGCTGCGTGGCGCTTGGTTTTCCGTTTTTCGCCTACGGCATGGTGTTGACCCAGTCGTTCAACGGCGCCGGCGATACCGCTACGCCAACATGGATCAATATCGGGGTATTCTGGGCACTCGAATTGCCGCTGGCGTGGTTGCTTTCCTTTCATGACGGGTTGCAATACAAGGGCGTGTTCATGGCGATTACCGTTTGCTATTCCATTCTGGCCATCGTCAGCGCTTTGGTATTCCGCCGCGGGAAATGGCGTTCGCACGCGGTTTAAGGGGCTTCTGGCCGCCTTGAATGTCGGTAAAGGAGGTTGGTTTGCAGCTATTGTTTGTGCATGGAATGGGCCGTTCGCCGCTGTCGGGCGGGCTGATGCTCTGGCTGCTCAAACGTTCGGGGTTCAGGGTACGGGTGTTCGGGTACTCGGTCAGTTTTGATGACTTTGCCGGGATCAGGGCGCGGCTTGTCGAACGGATTTCACAAGTGGCCGCGCAGGGCGACTATGTGCTGGTCGGGCACTCGCTCGGCGGGGTGTTGCTGCGAGCGGCGCTGAACGATTTGCCGTCCGGTACGCGCAAGGCTTCGCACCTGTTTTTGCTCGGTTCGCCGGTTCGCCCGGCACGCCTGGCGAACCGGCTGCGGAACAACCTGATTTATAAAACCATAACCCGCGATTGCGGCCGCCTGCTCGGCTCGGCTGAACGAATGGCTGAGCTTGGCCCGGTGGCCGTGCCGACCACCGTGGTCGTTGGCGTGCGCGGTCTGCCCTGGCCGAAAGATCCTTTCGACGGCGAGCTGAACGACGGGGTCGTTGCGCGCTCGGAGGTCTGCGCCGATTGGGCGGGCGACGAAGTCCATGTGCCGGTCGGCCATACCTTCCTGCCGGCGAGTCGTTGTGTTGCCCGATTGATTCTGGAGCGAATCGGGGTGCCGGCGATGTAGGTCGGGCTTCAGCCCGACCTGGGTAGTCGAGCAAAACATCGTTGTCGGGCTGAAGCCCGACCTGCGGTGTTGCCCGCAAGCCAATAAGCACGCCATTCTCCAGCTTGTGGTATGCGTAGATCGCCGATTCATGCGGCTTGCAGCTTCGGTCGAGCGCGCAACTTGTTGCGCACGCGGAACGTCTCTCCGGTTCGATGTGTCCGCGGCTTTGACCCGCTCTTGCTCGCGTTCGCAAACCCTACGGACTGTCGCTTAGCGCGGGATGTTGAGCGACGCGATGGCGCCGCCTTCTGCCGAATTCTCCAGCAATATTTCGCCGCCATGTAGCGTGGCGATTTCGCGGACCAGTGCGAGGCCGAGGCCGGTGCTTTTGGGGGCGCCGTCGGGGCGGGGGAGGGAGAAGAAGCGCTCGAACAGGCGTCCGTGGGCGTAGTCGGCAATGCCGGGGCCCTGGTCTTGCACGCGGAGGGTGAGTTGCGTGGCGTCGGTGCTGGCGGTGCAGGTGATCGTGCCGCCGGCGGGTGAGAAATCGAGGGCGTTTTGCAGCAGGTTGGTGAGCGCCAGGCTCAAGAGAAAACGGT
>CAZZDF010000335.1:0-2537 GCA_964652915.1 uncultured Propionivibrio sp.
CGTACATGGTGCCGGCCCGCATCGACGTTCGCCCAGGGCCGCTGCCGCGCAACCCAAACGGTAAAATAGACCGCAAAACACTCGCCACCGAATGGATTGAAAAGCATCACGCCGCCTGAGCCTTCGCTCCAAGGACATCCCATGCCAACAGCCCCGCTCCCGACCCATGCACCGATGACCCAGTTCCCGGTTCGCGATGGCGAACTCATCGTCGGTGGCCTACCGCTCACACAACTGGCCGCCCGCGTCGGGCAGACGCCTTTCTACGCCTACGACCGGCAATTGATCGCGCAGCGCATCGCGCATTTGCGCGCTACTCTCCCGGCATCGATCAAGTTGCACTACGCGATCAAGGCCAACCCGATGCCGGCGCTGGTGTGCCACCTGGCCGGGCTGGTCGATGGCCTTGATGTCGCTTCGGGCGGCGAGCTGAAAGTGGCCCTCGATTGCGGTACCGGCGCGCAGCGCATCAGCTTCGCCGGCCCCGGCAAGAGCCGGGCGGAACTGGCGCAGGCTGTCGCCGCCGGCATCCTGATCAATGTCGAATCCTTCCGCGAAGTCGGCGAGCTAGCGCACATTCAAGCCGAAACCGGCTTCACGCCACGCGTCGCGGTGCGCATCAACCCGGATTTCGAGCTGAAAAGTTCGGGCATGAAGATGGGCGGCGGCGCCAAGCCCTTTGGCGTAGACGCCGAGCAAGTGCCCGATCTGCTGCAGGAAATCGGTCGCTCGCAACTGGCTTTCGAAGGCTTCCACCTCTTTGCCGGCGCGCAGAACCTGAAAGCCGAGGCAATCATCGAGGCCCAATGCCAAAGCTACGAGCTGGCGCTGCGCCTCGCGCAATACGCGCCTTCGCCGGTGCGCTCCCTGAACCTCGGCGGCGGCTTCGGCATCCCGTACTTCCCGGGCGAGCAAGCGCTCGACATCGCGCCCATCGGCGCCAATCTCGCTGCGCTGGCCGAACGCGCTCGCACCGACTTTCCGCAGGCGGAACTCATCATCGAGCTTGGGCGTTATCTCGTCGGCGAAGCCGGCATCTACGTCACACGGATCGTCGATCGCAAGGTCTCGCGCGGTCAGACCTTTCTCGTCACCGATGGCGGCCTGCACCAGCACCTTTCCGCTTCGGGCAACTTCGGACAGGTGATCCGCAAGAACTACCCGGTGGCCATCGGCAACAAAATGCTTGGCCAAAATCGCGAAACCGTTTCCATCGTCGGCCCGCTATGCACGCCACTCGATTTGCTCGCCGAACGCATGGAACTACCGGTTGCCGACATTGGCGATCTGGTCGTCATCTTTCAGTCCGGCGCCTATGGCCTGACCGCTAGCCCGCAAGCCTTCCTTGGCCATCCAGCGGGCGTTGAGGTGCTGGTTTAAGCTTCCCCGCCAAGCAGCCCGTGCGCCACTTCGTGCAGGCTGGCGCGGCGTTCTTCGGGGAGCATGACCAAGCCGTCGATCAGCCAATCGAGGCTGGCATTGGGGATCAATTTGGCTGCTTCGACCAGATCGTTGGCCAGCGCCAGATTCGAGGTTTCGGAATCGTCGAGCAGGTGGCGTGCGGCATTTGAACTGATACGCGTCAAACTCGCACGCATCGACTCGACCCCGCGCAAGAGCTGAATCACCAGCGCCGGCAATTTCCAGCGCTCGGCGCATTGCAGCGTCAGTTGCTTGAAGGTAAATCCGCATACCTGCGTCTGCGCCTGGGCGCTGCGTTGCGCCCGGCCGGACTGCAATTCCGCTTCGGCTTTTTGCGGGATTTCTTCGCCGTAAACCCACAACAACAAGTCGCCGGTACCGGCCAGCAAGGCAGCGACGGCAACTTCTTCGGGATTCAGGTCCATCCTCCCCTTGGCCCAGGCCAACGCAATCTGCGCGGCAATCCGCGCGCGCGTTTCGACCGCCAGCAGACCCTTATTCGTCTCATCGACTTCCGGACTGGAAAGCAAGAGCTTGCGAAACTCATCAACACCCAGTTGCAGGATGGCCGCCAACGCCGTCGTCGTATCGTGATCGAGCCGGTGCGATTTACGCCGCTCGGCTTCGCGCAAGAGGCGCAGGCAAAGCATCGGGTCCTGCAGCACGATATCCGCCAGATCGCGCGGCGAAAGCAGATCGCCTTCGGCTTCTTCCAGCTGCGCCATCAGCAGCTTGGAGCGGCGCATCACCGGCAGATCGTGATGCTCAAAATAGGCCGCCCACTGCCCGACGCCCCAACGGCGTTTCCACTCGTCCATGTCAGGTTTTGCTCCCCAAGCGCCACAAAGAAGTCACTTCCGCTGCCCGCGCCTTGTACAAGGGATCGCTCTTGTCCGCCGCGCGTGGATGCGTCGGCCGCACATCGAGTCTTCCGAGAACCTGCAAACCGGCTTGGTCAACCAAGGCCAGCAACTCGCTGCGCGGGCGCAGCCCAAGATGCTCGGCAAGGTCGGAAAGAATCAGCCAGCCCTCGCCGCCGGGCGCCAGATGCGCCGCCAGACCATCGAGAAAACCGCGCAACATGCGACTATCCGGGTCATAGACGGCAAACTCCA
>CAZZDF010000336.1:0-2519 GCA_964652915.1 uncultured Propionivibrio sp.
CAAGACCTTTCAGGTGATCCCATTTTTCAATTTCTGCCGACCAGGTATCTCGGGCCACTCGGAGCGGTGCTATAATAAGCACTTTACGAATTTGGAAGCTATCCAAGGTCAGATCAAAAATAGCGGTCAAAGCGATGACTGTCTTCCCAAGACCGCAATCGAGAAAAAGCGCTGCCGTCGGATGGGCGATAATATAATCAACCGAGTATTGTTGATACGCATGCGGTGTAAAATTCATGTGGCATTACCTCCTCCCATCATCTTTATCATCAATGCGGGGATCTGCCCCGCATCATCCAACACAAAAACCCTACATCCAAAACGCCTGAGCATTTCATGCCTTTTCACCTGTAGCGGCCGCGGCTTGAGTCCAGGCGCTTTCACTTCTACAAAAGAAATCCACCCTTTTGGCAATATCACCAGTCGGTCCGGCATTCCATCAAAACCAGGCGAAGTAAACTTTACCGCCAACCCACCAGCCCTCTTTACCGCCCGAACCAGCTTTTGTTCGATGACTTTTTCTCGCATTGGCTCCCCCTTCTTGTGCCGATCGTTGTGCCCAAGTGTTTTAAACTCTTTACGCGCGTATAGGCGTATTACGTGCCCATCCGTTCTTTCTTTTCTTTAATACCCACATATTCATATAAGAAGCAAAGGCACAATCGGAACAGGCACAGCGACGTTCCTTTTAAACTGGCGGTTTCGGCTTCTGCCGATTCGCCATGCCGCAGTTGTGCTGAATCACTCCGGCACGTCATAAACTCGGACAAAAATGCGTTGCGGGCCATACAGTGCCAGATTTTTCTTTCCCGTCTTGTTGCCGGTAAATTTCGTCCAGCCGCCAATTCTATTCAAAATACCCTCAATTTCGTAGGAATCGGATTTCTTGATGGCTTCACGGTTTTTGCCAAAACACTCGCACCAAATTTCCATAATGCAAACCTGCTCGCGCCGCACAGTGCCAATGCGCACTTCACCGCCAAACTCGCTACCACCAAGGAAGCTCCGTCTGGCATATAAATCCAGCTTATCCCACTCTTCCGGCAGCAGCGCATCGAGGTACTCCGTCACCAGACCTTCGCGGTCGTCACTTTCAATCGCATCGCGCTGCTGGGTGATTGCTTCTTCCGCCAGACTGCCTTTCAGGAACAGTTCTTCACCGGAAAGATACCTCTCGATAGTCTCCGCCCAAATTTGGTCCACCTCCGCAAGGTCCCAGGCCCGATTTTTTCCCGCCCCGGTTACGCGAACGGGCCAAAAGCGTCGATTGCCGGTAATGTCACGCAAGAATCCGCCATCACTATTGGTAGTGCCAACGATGATGCAGGACCTGGGATGACTTTCCACCGTGACTCCATAGGACTGGCGGTATTTATCATCTACGCGAGTGATGAACGATTTCACGGTTTCCACGTCCAGTTTCTTGATGCCAGCCAATTCGCCAAGTTCCAAAATCCAGTATCCCTGTAGCTTCTCCGGTGCAGTCTTATCCTTCATATCAGAAATAGCGAGTGAATCCGAGTACCATTTTCCGCCGAGCCGGGAGAAAAACGTGGACTTGCCGATCCCTTGCGCCCCGTTTAGCACTAGAATTGAATCGAATTTTATTCCCGGCCGGTATATTCGAGCGACCGCTGCCACAAGGGTTTTGCGCGTCACCGCCCGGACATAAGGCGTGTCCTCTGCGCCAAGATAGTCGATGAGCAAGGTGTCGAGACGCTCCTTGCCGTCCCACTGGAGTGAACCAAGGTATTCTTTGATCGGGTGATACAGACGTTCCGCTGACACCACGCCCAGCAGAGCGTCCTTGAACTTAGCTGGAGACCAGATGCCGTAATTGCGTTCAAAGTACAATTTTGCGCAGGCAATGTCCGTATCGCTCCAGCCCGGTTTCACCTGCGGCCACGGCAACTCGCCGACCACATCAATCATGCTTTTGAACTGGTTAAATACAATGGGCTTGAGTGCCGGATCACAACGCAGGATGATGGAAATATTGGTCAGCGTATCCTTGACCTCACCCGACTTCTCCAGTTCCAGTTGATTTTGCCAGTTTTCCTCATCCGCAAAATCCATCTCTGCTTGCACCCGGCGTTCCTCGGCAAGCTGTTCCTTAACCCGTTCATCCTTGACGGCGAAATCGGCCATGGCTTTAAACGAAGCCTTCTCCTCAAGATCGCCAAATTTGTGAAGCCGCACCAAGTCAAATGCGTTTAAGAGCTTCCCGCAAATTGGGTCAGTGGCATGGTGACTGTAAGCGAATTTATCATCGTAGATAACCACGCCGGCGCTACTGTCAGCTGGCTTATAATCAAACCTGCCTGGCATAACGGATGGTTCATAGATATCTGCAAGAAAGGTTTCCATCGCATCTACTATTGGGTAAGCTCTGCAAAAAGCACCGGTCACGCCGTTCTTTGCAAGCGGGTCGGCCTGTTTTGCAATCTGCTTGTGCATCACTTCAGACTGCCGTTTAGACGTCGGCCACATCGCGCAATCGCGCCAATCCGCATAGCGGG
>CAZZDF010000337.1:0-2517 GCA_964652915.1 uncultured Propionivibrio sp.
CCATTATTGTCTCTCCGGAGCGGGCGCCGCCATCAATTTCGAGCAAGAAGACAGCTACGAGATCTACGCTAGCCTGGCCCACGTTTTAGGCAGCAATCCGGGGCGCAGTCAGACTGGCCAAAACAGCGACAACCGCGATGACAAAACCCGTCTGTGGGTTCAAGCTACCTTCAGGTTTTAACCACCACAACAATCCCGTACCTGAGCGAGGGAAAGTTATGAACAAGATTTACAGCATCGTCTGGAACAAGGCAAAAAAAATATGGATGAGTGCCGCCGAGAATATCAGCAGCAAAGGAGGCATCCCGTCTTGCGTAAAAGGCTCGCTGCTGGCTGCAAGCTTATTGGGAGCATCTTTTGCCGCACAGGCGCTGGATGCCAACACGCTACCAACAGGAGGGCAGATCATTGCCGGTCAAGGCAAAATGGCCCAAACCGGCAACACACTGACGGTAACCCAAAATAGCCAGCGCATGATTACTAACTGGTCCTCTTTCAACATCGGCCTGAATGCGGGGGTACAGTTTGTTCAGCCCAATGCTTCCAGCGTTGCTCTGAACCGCATTCAGGATCAAAACCCTAGCCAGATATTCGGTTCGCTTAAAGCCAACGGTCAGGTTTTCCTGGTCAACCCCGCCGGCATTACTTTTGGCCCGAGCGCCCAAGTGGATGTCAGTGGTTTGGTGGCAGCCTCGCTCAATCTGAGCAATGAAAGTTTTTTAACTGGAAATTACCGGTTCGAAAACACCGGAAATGCCGGTGCTGTGCTTAATCAAGGCCAGTTGCGCACAATCAACGGCGGATACATTGCTTTTCTGGCTCCTGTCGTTAGCAACAAGGGAACGCTAACAGCACAAGAAGGAACCGTGGCGCTAGCGGCAGCCGACAAGATTACCCTCGACTTTCATGGTGACCGTCTTATCACATACACCTTAACTCAAGGAGCTGTCGACGCACTGGCGGCAAACGAGGGGCTGATCAAGGCGGATGGTGGTCTGGTCATGATGACTGCCAAAGCAGCGCACGAGCTGACCAGCGCGGTGGTCAACAATACCGGCACGATCGAAGCGCGAACTCTGAAGAACCAGGCAGGCAAAATTCTGCTCCTTTCAGACATGGAACATGGAGAGACGCTCGTCGGAGGCAAACTCGACGCCAGCGCACCCAACGGGGGAAACGGTGGCTTCATCGAAACTTCAGCAGCCCGTGTCATGGTGAAAGACGATGTAAAAATCACCACCCTCGCCGCACAAGGCAAAACCGGAGAATGGCTGATTGACCCAGTTGACATCACAATCAAAGCTTTCGGCGGAAACATCACTGGCAACGCAATCGCCAACGCCCTACTGAGCAGCGATGTCACGCTCGATACGACCGGTGCGGGAAGTTGCACCGGTGCCGCCTGTGCAGGATTGGGGGCAGGTAATGGCGACATAATGATCGAAGACAGCATCATCACCACAGCCGACCTCGGCGCCAACCGGACTTTAAAGCTCATTGCAGAAAGAAACATCAGTCTCAAGGACGAACACACAATCGACGCCACACAAGGAAGCAACACCAAGGCACTCCACGTTATTTTCAACGCCGATTCCAACGCTGACCAATCCGGCGGCGTAACGATGGAATACGGAACTTCCATCAAATCAAACGGTGGCAACATCGTAATGGGGGGAGGCACCTGCACCTCTGCTAGCTGCAACGCACCTGCGTATGGCACAGGATCTGGGGGAATCCAAATTGACGACAATGACTGGGGCGCAATCAACATAACCTCCGAAAATGGCACTATTTGGATGTGGGGCTCCGCTCCCGCAGGAGGTGCAGGTATATATCTCAAGAACGCCACCCTCAATAGTGGCACAACGGGTTCAATCTATCTAAAAGGCGACGGCGCCTTTGATTCACAAAGCGGGCAGGAATATAACGGACATGGCCTGTTCTTTAAAAATTCGTCCGCTAAAGCTGGCAGTGGCGGAATGACCTTGACAGGAACTGCAGCGGATGGAGGCATGACCCCAACCAAGGCCATCAATCTTACAGGCAATGGATCAAAGGTCTATACGACCAATAGCGGCGCCATGACAGTCACTGCCACGAATGACTACACCGGCGGTTTTATCGCGACCGAAAGTTCGGGCGACATGCTGGGACACACGACACTTCAAAGCGGCAACATCACCCTGAATTTCAGCACAACAGGAACAACAACTGGAGGCCTCCCGAATATCGCCAACCCTGCCGGCAACCTGACGGTTAATGCGCAGGCGAGCACTCAGGGGATCAGCGATGGCGGCAACACGCAGACGATTTCTGGCACCACCACGATTGATGCCAACAACCTCTCCGTTTCCTTGAACAACGGCAACTTCACCACGGGCACGCTCACTATTTCGAATGCCCGCGCCATAGAAGTCACGAATGGTGGCGCTTTGACTGTTGGCGCTATCGCTGGCGGCACGGATCCGATCAGTATTAGTACAAAAACGGGGAATCTGACCCTGACTGGCGCAATCG
>CAZZDF010000338.1:0-2516 GCA_964652915.1 uncultured Propionivibrio sp.
TCCTTGCCGAACCCGCGC
Source organism: uncultured Propionivibrio sp. (assembly GCA_964652915.1). Classification (GTDB taxonomy): domain Bacteria; phylum Pseudomonadota; class Gammaproteobacteria; order Burkholderiales; family Rhodocyclaceae; genus Propionivibrio. Next base: position 19 of record CAZZDF010000338.1, read on the forward strand.
TGCGTAACGCGGATGCCGACCGGCGCCTGACGCCGCTTGTACTCGCTGATGCGCAACAGGCGCACGACGCGACGCACATCGGCTTCGGCATAGCCCTTGGCAATGATTTCGCGCGGCGAAAGATCATTTTCCATATAGGCTTCGACGATGGCATCGAGGACTTCGTAGGGCGGCAGGCTGTCCTGATCGACCTGCCCCGGCTTGAGTTCCGCCGACGGCGGCCGGGTGATGATGCGCTCCGGAATGGCGTTGGAAAGCGTGTTGCGCCAACGCGAAAGTCGATAAACCAGCGTTTTGGCAATATCCTTGATCACCGCAAAACCGCCGGCCATATCGCCGTAGAGCGTGCAGTAGCCGACGGCCATTTCGGATTTGTTGCCGGTGGTCAGTACCAGTGAACCGGTTTTGTTGGAAAGCGCCATCAGGATCATGCCGCGAATACGCGCCTGCAGGTTTTCTTCGGTGGTATCGGCGGGCAAACCGGAAAATTCCTTTTCCAGCATTTTGGCAAAAACGCCCATCGCCGGCTCGATGGCGATTTCGTCGTAGCGCACGCCAAGCAGGCGAATCATCTCGCGCGAATCGGCGAGGCTGATTTCGGCCGTGTAGGGCGACGGCATCATCACCGCGCGCACTTTGTCCGCGCCCAGCGCATCGACGGCAATGCACAGGGTCAGCGCCGAATCGATCCCGCCGGAAAGCCCGATGATCGCGCCGGGGAAACCGTTCTTGCCGAGATAATCGCGCACGCCAAGCACCAGGGCCTGATAGACCTCGGCTTCAAGCGCCTGTTCAGCCGCCATCTCGCCAGCTTGCGGCTCCCCATCGACAAAGTCGACCACGGCCAGAGCTTCCTGGAACTTGGGCAACTGACAGCGAATCTCGCCGCGCGAATCGAGCGCAAACGAGCCGCCGTCAAACACCAGTTCGTCCTGCCCGCCAACCAGATTGGCGTAAAACACCGGCAACCCCGTGGCGGCCACGCGCTCGCGCAAGACCTCGGTACGCCGCGCCTGTTTGCCGATGTGGTAGGGCGAAGCGTTAAGCACCAGCAGTACTTCGGCGCCCGATTGCCGCGCCTGATCGGCGGTGCCCGCTTCCCAGACGTCGGCGCAGATATTGATGCCGCAGCGCACGCCCTTGACGCTCACCACACAAGGCGCATCGCCGGATTCGAAATAACGCTCCTCGTCGAACACCTCGTAGTTGGGCAAACGCTGCTTGAAATAGGTAGCCACCCGCTGCCCACCATAAATCAGCGTCGCCGCGTTATAGCAGCAATCGTTCTTGGCCACCGGATGCCCGACGAGCACCGCGATATCCGGCAAACGTGCCGCCAGATCGTCCAGTTCGCGCTCGCAAGCGGCGTAAAAATCTTCGCGCAAGAGCAGGTCTTCCGGCGGATAGCCGCAAAGCGCCAATTCTGGCGTGAGCAGAAGGTCAGCCCCTTGCGCCTTGGCGCGTTGAGCAAAGTCGAGAAGTCGCGCCGCATTGCCGGCCAGATCGCCGACGGTGGCGTTGATTTGGGCGATAGCTATCTTGAGTGTCATAGGCGTAACTATAAACTCAAAGCCGTGATTTGCCCACGGCACAAGACGCCGAGCGCAACTCCAAATGCCAGCAAGGGCGCCGACGCGCCCTTGCTTTCACCGCGCGGATCGGATGGACCGCGCATGCCGGGTAGATCGAAGCTACCTGGCCATCGTTCTCCTCACCCCGTGGTCGTCTATACCAACCAGACGGAAACCCGGCTGGGCATGAACCACCTGCCCGGTGGCCATGTCCATCAGACTGCCGGACATGGCCAGTAATGTCAGGGCGGCCACGTGGATGCAGCCGAGGTAATTGATGTTACGGATACTGCAGGTTTCACCGTTGTTCATTGCACGCTCGACCATCGGTAGAACGGTTTCGATGGAATCGGAAGAACTCAAAGTCATTTTCACCATATCTGCTTCCAGTCACTTATTGAGAGGCTGGACCTCGTGACGGTTTCGGTGGGGTCGACTCAGTTAACGGTCCCCCCGCAAACAACTTGAGGAAACAATCAGGCGTTTCTGAAAGCCAGGACGGTGGTATGCCGGTAGGTCTCGCCGGGCTTTAGCCAGCAATCGGGCTGCGGCCATTCGGGATGATTCGGGCTATCGGGTAGAAACTGCGTCTCCAGCGCCACACCGGCATACGCGGAATAGACGCCCCCCGAACGCTCCGGCACGCCGGCCAGATAATTGCCGCTGTAGAGCTGCATGGCCGGCTGGGTGGTGAAGAGGTCCATCGCCAGGGAGCCATCCGCGGAAACCAGCGTCGCGGCGGCTTTTGCCATGCCGCTGCATTCCTCATCCAGCAAGTAGGCGTGATCGTAGCCGCGCACCAATTGCTGCTGCGCGTCGCGCAGAAAATCCTGCCCGATCCGCTTGTCCAGCGTGAAATCAAAGCCGGTACCGGCAACAGGCGCCAAAGCGCCCAGCGGTATCGACTGCGCATCCACCGGCAGATAA
>CAZZDF010000339.1:0-2510 GCA_964652915.1 uncultured Propionivibrio sp.
CAGGAGCAGGAGCAGGAGCAGGAGCAGGAGCAGGAGCAGGAGCAGGAGCAGGAGCGTTTGGGGGTGTTGCCGGCTTGGAGAGCTCGGTTTCGTCAATGAAATTGTCGAGGACGTTGAATACCAGCTGACATTGGCCGCAGCGGACTTTTCCAGCGCGCGCCTTGAGTTGTTCCGCCGTGACGCGGAATGTCGTCTGGCAGCCTGGGCAGCGAGTCCTCATACCTTTACGCCAGCAAGACATACCCAGCCGTCCCGGCTATCGGCCAGAGCGAGTGGAATGTAGGAAGAATAGGCCTCAATCAGCTCGTCGGCTTGCTCTACAAGAATGCCGGAAAGAGCCAGCCGGCCACCGGGGCGCACGTGGGAGCAGATTGCCGGCGCCAAAGCCTTGAGCGGGTTGGAGAGGATGTTAGCTACCACGATATCGAACTGCCCTTGAATTTCCTTGGTGGAATCGTCAAAGCGGGCGCTTACCTGATTGGTTTCGGCATTGTTCTTGGCTGCGGTCACCGCCTGTAGATCGATATCTACGCCAAGAACGTCGCCGGCCCCCAGTTTGGCGGCCGCAATGGCCAGAATACCAGAGCCGCAGCCATAATCAAGAATCGAAACCCCGGGAGTGACTGTTCGTTCGAGCCATTCGAGGCACAGGCGGGTGGTCGGGTGCGAGCCGGTGCCAAAGGCCATTCCCGGGTCGAGCACCAGAACGATGGCGTTCGGGTCGGGCGCGACGTGCCAGGAGGGAACGATCCATAGTCTTTCTGATACCTGGATCGGGTCGAATTGCGCTTGCGTCAGCTGAACCCAGTTTTGCTCAGCGACCTCTTCCTTGGTGAAGGGAGGAACGTTATCCAGCCCGGCCAGTGGCGCGCAGGCGGCGATGAGTTCGCTGGCGTCGGTGCCGGCTTCGAGTAAGGCAATTACGCGCGAACGATCCCAGCCAGGGGTGGTGACTGAGCCGGGTTCCCCGAATTGAGGTGTTTCGTTAGCCGTGCCGGCGTCGGCGTCCTCGATGCTGGCCGATAGTGCACCGGCTTCCAGTAGGGCGTCAGCAAGCGCTTCAGCATGCTGACAGTCAGTCTCAATCGCGATGGAAAGCCAAGTCATAATGTTGCTTAATCGTCCCGTTTGACTTCGTTACGTGCAGCCAGTCGTTTTTCGAGGTAGTGGATATTCATCCCGCCTTTGACGAAGCCCGTGTCGTACATCAACTCTTGGTGCAGCGCGATGTTGGTCTTGATGCCGTCAATGCTCATTTCCGATAGGGCGATCCGCATTCTTCGAATGGCCTGCTCGCGACTGTCGCCAAAGGCAATGAGCTTGGCGACCATTGAATCATAGTGCTGCGGAACTGTGTAGCCTTGGTAGATATGGGAGTCGACGCGGATGCCAGGGCCGCCGGGCGGGTGATATGCCGTGATCTTGCCGGGAAATGGAATGAACGTGAAGGGATCTTCGGCGTTTATGCGGCATTCGATGGCGTGGCCGCGGAAATTGAGATCGCGTTGCCGGAAGCGCAGTTTTTCGCCGGCGGCAACGCGGATTTGCTCTTGTACCAGGTCGACGCCGGTAATCATCTCGGTCACCGGGTGTTCAACCTGAATGCGGGTGTTCATCTCGATGAAGTAGAACTCACCGTTTTCATACAAAAATTCGAAGGTTCCGGCGCCACGATAGTTGATTTTCCGGCAGGCTTCGGCACAACGTTCCCCAATGCGGGTGATATGGCGAGGCGCTATGCCGGGAGCGGGGGCTTCCTCGATAATCTTTTGGTGTCGTCGCTGCATCGAGCAATCGCGCTCGCCGAGATAAACCGCATTCCGGTAGCTGTCGGCGAGAACCTGAATCTCGACGTGGCGCGGATTCTCGAGGTACTTTTCCATGTAAACAGCAGGATTGCCGAAGAAGCTTTGTGCTTCCGAACGGGTCAGCGTGACCGCATTGATGAGTGCCGCTTCGGTGTGAACCACACGCATTCCACGTCCGCCGCCACCGCCCGCCGCTTTGACAATGACCGGGTAGCCAATGGCTTTGGCGATCCGGATGATTTCTTTGGGGTCTTCGGACAATTCGCCTTCGGAACCCGGGACGCATGGGACGCCGGCGGCTTTCATCGCCGCTTTGGCGGAGACCTTATCGCCCATTAGCCGAATGGTTTCCGGGCGCGGGCCGATGAAAACGAAGCCGGATGACTCAACGCGCTCGGCAAAATCGGCGTTTTCCGACAAAAATCCGTAGCCGGGGTGTATCGCTTCGGCATCCGTTACTTCGGCAGCCGAAACAAGCGCCGGAATGTTGAGATAGCTCTGGTTGGATGGCGCGGGGCCGATACAGACGGATTCGTCGGCCAACTTCACGTATTTTGCTTCGCGGTCGGCATCGGAGTGCACGACAACGGTTCTGATGCCCAGTTCACGGCAGGCGCGCTGGATGCGCAGAGCAATTTCGCCGCGATTGGCGATGAGGACTTTCCCGAACATGGCGGAACGCCTCCTTTAGCCGATGATGAA
>CAZZDF010000340.1:0-2504 GCA_964652915.1 uncultured Propionivibrio sp.
AGTTCCCCAACATTGTCCCGCCCGAAATGAAGGTCAGCAGCACCTACACCGGTGCCGACGCGCTGACCGTCGAGCAATCCGTTGCTACGCCAATCGAACAGCAGATGTCCGGCGTAGACAACATGAACTACATGTACTCGATCAACGCCAACAACGGTTCTTCGACGCTGACCGTCAACTTTGACGTATCAACCGACCCGAATACCGATCAGTTGCTGACGCAGATGCGGCAAGGACAAGCCGAGTCGCAATTGCCCTCCGACGTGCGCAACTACGGCGTCACGGTGGCGAAATCGACGTCTTCCCCGCTGCTCATGTTTGCCCTGACTTCACCGAACGGGACCTACGACAACGTTTTTCTGGCCAACTACGCCTACATCAACATCAACGACCAGATGACCCGGGTCAAGGGCATCGCCAGCGTGACGGTTTTCGGCGCCGGACAGTACGCCATGCGCCTGTGGGTTGCCCCGGACCAACTGGCCAAGCTCAATATCACCATCCCGGAAATCGTTAACGCAGTCAGCGCCCAAAATACCGTGAACCCGGCCGGTACCGTGGGCGCGGAACCGATCCCGAAGGGGCAGGAATTCACCTATGCCGTGCGTGCGCAAGGGCGTTTGCAAAGCGAAGAGGAATTCGGCGAGATTGTCCTGCGCGCCAACACCGATGGCTCGATCGTCCGCGTCAAGGACGTCGCCCGTATCGAACTCGGTGCGCAAAACTACGCCATCGAAGGCCGCCTGAACGGCAAGCCGGCAGCCCTGATCGCGCTCTATCTGATGCCCGGCTCGAATGCCATCGAAGCCGCCGAAGGCGCCAAGAAGACGATGGAAAAGATCAAGGAAAGCTTCCCGCCCGACCTTGAATACGTCGTCGCGCTGGACACCACCTTGTCGATCACCGAAGGTATCGCCGAAATCAAGAAGACACTGATCGAAGCGCTGGTGCTGGTGATCGTCGTCGTCTTCCTGTTCCTGCAGGGCTGGCGGGCGACGCTGATACCGCTGCTGGCCGTACCGGTCTCGCTGGTCGGCACTTTCATGCTGTTCCCGATGTTCGGCTTCTCGATCAACACGCTCTCGCTATTCGGCCTGGTGCTGGCCATCGGTCTGGTGGTCGACGACGCCATTGTGGTCGTCGAAGCGGTCGAACACCACATCGAGCATGGCATGTCGCCCAAAGATGCCACGCTGCGCGCGATGGAGGAAGTCACCGGTCCGGTCATCGCCATCGCCGTGATTCTAGCGGCGGTATTTGTGCCGACGGCCTTCATTCCGGGCATCACCGGCCAGCTCTATCAGCAGTTCGCCGTAACCATCGCCATTTCGGTGATCATCTCGGCCTTCAACGCCCTGACCCTGAGCCCGGCGCTGTGCGCCATGCTGCTCAAGCCCAAGGTCAGAAGCAATTCCCCGATCCAGAAGTTCTACGACGGATTCAATCGCGTCTTTGGCCGGGTCACCAACGGTTACGTCGGCGTTTGCCGTCTGGCCATCCACAAGAGCTTCCTGAGCATCGTTTTCCTGCTTGGCGTCACCGCCGCTGCCGGGCTGTTCGGCAAGACGGTTCCCACCGGCTTCCTGCCGGATGAAGACCAGGGTTACGTTTTTGCCGGCATCCAGCTGCCCGACGCCTCGTCGCTTGGCCGTACCGGCGACATTTCGGCCCAGGCGGAAAAACTCATCATGTCCACGCCCGGCGTGAAGTACGTCACCAGCATCGTCGGTTACAACATGCTGAGCGGGGTCACCAACACCTATAGTACTTTCTACTTCATCACGCTGGACGAATGGGCGACACGCAAGTCACCCGAAAAGTCCTACGAAACCATCAAGAAAGCGCTCACCCAAAAGCTCGGATCGATTCCGGGCGCCATCGGCTTCGCTTTCCCGCCACCGGCCATCCCCGGCGTCGGCACCTCCGGCGGCGCCACCTTCATCCTTCAGGATCGCGCCGGCAAGGACCTTTCCTTCCTCTCCGAGAACACCAACAAGTTCCTCGAAGCGGCAAAGAAGCGTCCGGAACTGGCCAGCGTTTCAACGACCTTCCGCCCGACCGTGCCGCAGATCTTCATCGACGTGGATCGCGATCAGGTCTTGAAGCAGGGGGTTAACGTCAATGATGTCTACAAGACCCTGCAGAGCTTCCTCGGCAGCGGCTTCATCAACTACTTCAACCGCTTTGGCCGGCAGTGGCAGGTCTATATCCAGGCCGAAGGCGATTACCGCACGAACATCGAGAATGTCGGCCAGTTCTATGTGCGCAATGCCAAGGGCGAAACGGTTCCGCTGTCGGCGCTCACTTCGATCCGCCGCATCTCCGGACCGGAATTCACGATGCGCTACAACCTCTATCGCAGCGCGCAGATCAACGCCTCCGGGGCACCTGGCGTCAGCTCGGCACAGGTGATGAATGCATTGGAGGAAGTCTTCAGGGAAACCATGCCGTCCGAGATGGGTTACGACTACATGGGCATGTCCTTCCAGGAAAAGAAAGCCCAG
>CAZZDF010000341.1:0-2503 GCA_964652915.1 uncultured Propionivibrio sp.
AATACCAGATTGGCCTCGGAACTGGCGAATGCGGGAGACGCCAAGCCCAGCAGCACGGTAGTTAGCCAGAGCCTGGCCGAACACACCATGCCCGACATTCGTCCGACTGACGATTTCACGAGTTTCATTGATGATTCCTCATAGTTGCGGTTTAGAAAACGGTGCTTGCTGCTAAATATCCTGATGACGGCAAGGCTCAATAAGACCACCCATACGACCACCCATCCCTCCCGAAACCAGCGGAAGCGAAAAGGGCAATTGGTCTGATTCCCTTGGCCTGACTAATCTGCGACTCTACACCCTGCAAGCGACATATTCAATATTCCAGGACAGGAACAGGGTATTTGCGCTGCGACTTGGCGCTAAATCAACGTGAGGCAAACGGCGTTCTCAAGAGGAACGACAGCTGGCGAGACGACCGTCTTTTTCCAGCACGACAAACCAGTCGGACAAAACCTGCCCCAGTTCTGCGGTCGCCTCAACCAGTGCCCGCACGCCACCTGAGGCATCTGCGCTGGCCGCCGGCTTAGCCACCGTAACCGCCCGTTCCGCCAGCATCCGCCGTTTGGCATCGACCAGACTCACACTGGCAGACAGCACCCCGCGACTGGCTCCCGGCGCATCGAACACCTGCGAGAACTCCTGCAATTCGATGCGCATGGCGCAAGCCGTTGCGGCATTGGCGGCGGGACTCACCGCCCCCAGTTGCTGCCGCAGCCGTTGCGCAATCAGCGTCGCCGGCGTCCCCGCCCAACGACTGCCGGCATACTGCCGCCGAGTCAACGGGTCCGCATAAGCCAGTCGATAATCGACATGCGTTGAATCCAGCCAGCCCGGCGCGCGAACCTCAAGCGCCAAACCCTGCCAACCGCTTTCCGCGGGCAGCGGTGCCGCCGGCAAGCCAAAGTCATAAGTCACAGCCGGCGGCGAATTTCCGACACCACCGACACAAGCGCTCAGCAGCAAGATAGCGAGTAATACGATTGGTTTGTTCATGGCGATTCCCTGGAAGGCGTGGGCGCCACAAAGCCCGCCTCACCTGGCCCCGGCAAAACGTTCTGGCGACCAAAAATCAGGCTTTGCGGCGAATCTTCAAAATTCTGCAAGACACGGTTGAGCTGACGAGAACTCGACCCGAGTTCATCAGCCAGCTCGTTCAGCCGAGGCAACAAGGCACCAACGCCATCGCCCGATGAGGCATCCAGCGTCGCGTTGAGCTTTTCACTGGCTGATTTCAGATTAGCCACCAGACCACGCGCTTCAGCGAAGAACGGCCCGGCCTGGCCCACCGCCTGCTCGGTTTTCACCAGTGTAGCGTTATACAAGCGCACGTTTTCCGGCGTCACAAGCTGGCTCAACTGCGCCGTCAGCTCTTTTGCGTGACTGGTCGTCGCCTCGAGATTGGCCAGCGAGCGCGTAATGCTCTGCCGATTTTCGGGACTCAATACATCATTGGCGCTGGCCAGAAAATCCCGGGCATTGCGCAAGGTGTCGCCGCCCACGTCGGTCAGCTCCTGCATCAGCGAATCCTGCATCAGAATCCGCGGCAACTCATCACCCTCGCCTTCAAGCGGCGAACTATCCTTGCCGGAGTCTTCCAGCAGCACATGGGCAATCCCGGTAATACCCTGATAACCGAGCTTGGCAATCGTTCCTCGCGTGACCGGAATATTCCGATCGACACTGATGCCAATCAGTATGTTGGAATAATCATGGGGATCGAGCTCGATGGTTTCGACCTTGCCGACGCGAATGCCGCGATAACGCACCTGTGCCTGCAGATTAAGACCGGTAATGTTTTTCTTGGTCAGCACCACGTATTGATTGGTCGCTTCCTTCTTGCCACCGAACCACCACAGGGCGGCAACGGCCGAAAGCCCCAGTATCAGGGCAAACAGCCCGGCCACCAGCGCATGTGAGCGATTTTCCATGACTAGACAACCCCTTTTTGCATAACCGCAATCGCGTGCTCTGAACAGAAAAAATCTCGAATAAATGGATGATCGACGGCCAGCACTTCGGCCGGCGAACCGCACGCAACGATACGCTGCTCGGCCAGTACCGCCACCCGAGAAGCCAGACCAGCCAGGGTATCCAGATCATGCGTCACCATCACCACCGTAAAACCGAGCTCCTTTTGCAGCATTCTGATCAGTTTGACGAAATTATCCGCCAGATCCGGATCAAGACCGGCAGTCGGCTCATCGAGCACTAGCAACTCCGGCTCCAGCGACAAGGCACGCGCCAGAGCCACTCTCTTGACCATCCCGCCGGAAAGCTCGGCCGGCATCAAATGCGCATGACGCGGCTCCAGTTCGACCATCGCAAGCTTCATGAACACCAGATCGCGGATCAATCCTTCATCCAGCTCGCGCAACTCGCGCAACGGGAAAGCAATGTTATCGAACACCGACAGTGCCGAAAACAAGGCACCATGCTGAAACAACATGCCGAAACGGCGGCGCACGTTACGCCGGACCAGCGGGTTTTCATCAAGCACCGA
>CAZZDF010000342.1:0-2495 GCA_964652915.1 uncultured Propionivibrio sp.
GTTGCGGAACGAATACCGAGGTTTCTCTGCCCTGCATGTTTTCGCTCAACGGCCGGCGCAACTACGACGAAAAGGTGATTCGTAATAGTGAGTCTCTGCTCAATGTGCTTGATCGTGCCGGGATGAAGGTCATTTGGCGTGATAACCAGTCGAGCTGCAAGGGCGTTTGCGCGGGGGTGGAAGAGCAGCGTTTGAGTAATTCCAAAGACCCGGAATGGTGCGATGGCGATCGCTGCCTCGACGAAATTTTGATCAGCGGTCTGGATACCTTGCTTGCTGATAGTAAAGGCAATCTGGTACTGGTGCTGCATCAATTGGGTAACCACGGTCCCGCTTACTACAAGCGCTATCCGCCGGCCTTCAAAAAATTCGAGCCGGTCTGCGAAACGGCGGATCTGGCCAAGTGTTCGCGTGAGGAAGTGGTCAATGCCTATGACAACGCGCTTCTTTACACCGATCACATGCTGGCGCAAACGATCTCGTTTTTGAAGAAGCAGGAAAAAAAGTTCGATACGGCGATGATTTATCTTTCCGATCACGGTGAGTCATTGGGTGAGAACGGACTCTTTTTGCATGGCGTTCCTTATTCGATTGCTCCCGCTGTGCAGACCGAGGTGCCGATGGTGATGTGGTTCTCGCCGGGTTACATCAGCAGCTTTGGTTTGGATGCCGATTGTTTGCGACAACGCGCGCAACAGCCGGCGACACACGACAACCTGTTTCATTCGGTGTTGGGATTGCTCGATATCCGCACGAAGATTTACGAGCCTTCATTGGATCTCGCGGCAGGCTGTCGTCGTTCCTGACCCGGCGATTTGCCCGTTAGCGGCGTTTCCGATGTTTGCGCGCGGTCCAGAGAAACGTGACAAGCAGTACGGCGCCGGCAAGGCCGATCTGCGCGGCGCCCATCCACGGGACGTCGGTGGCCATGCCGCTGCCGATGATGACGGCGACGATGCCTTGCGGCAGGAATCCGAGTAACGATCCGAGCAGGAACGCGCGGTCGCCGACATGACTCAGTGCCAACCCGACATTGATGATGGCGTTGCTGACCGGGAGCATGCGCATGGCAAACACCGAAGCAACGGTCGGTTTGGAGTGGACGATGCGGCCGAAAAAACGGCGGTGGCCGAAGCGTTCGGTCAGCCAGTCTTTGCCGCCCCAGCGCGCTGCGCGGAAGGCCATGAAGGAACCGATCAGGCTGCTACCGAGCGACCAGAATAGCCCCTCCCAGAAGCCAAAGGCAAAGCCGGCCAAGCCACAGAACAACAGGCGCGGCGCGCCGAACATCATCAGAATGGAGCTAATGAGCACGAAATAGAGCTCGGCCTTGATGCCGCCGCCTTCGAAGGTGTGGGCTAACGCATCCCAATTGCGGAATTGTTCGCCAAAGGGCGTGGCGTGGATCAGCAGCAAGATCACGGCGCCGATAGCAAGCAGGATGAGCAGCTTGCGCGAGGTGGTTTGCGCGACCTGTTCCAGATCGGCGGATTCTGACTCCTCCGATTCTTCTCCTTCTTCTTCCCATTCGCTGTTGAGCGTTTGGTCAGGCAGGTCGGAGATATCTTCCTCGTTGTGTTCGCGAAGCATTGTTACGGTTTGATCAGGCGGTCCGAGCGAACAGCGCGTTTGAGGTACCAGCGAATGCCGAAGCAGTCGCGAATGCCTCGCCAGAGACGGTTATGCACACCGTATTTCGAGGTGCCGCGCAGACGCTCGCGGTGATTGACATGGGTTTCCTTAACGGTGAAGCCTTGTCCGCGCAACAATGTCGGCAGGAAGCGATGCATTCCGTTAAAAACCGGAATTTCGTGCAAGGCGGCGCGGCGGACGACGCGAATACCGCAACCGCTATCGCTGACCTGATCGCCGGTGATCCAGTTGCGGAAGCCGTTGGCGGTCCTTGAAGAAAAGCGGCGGAGGAAGTTGTCCAGCCGCTTGGCGCGCACGCCGGTGACGCAATCGACGCCTTCCTTGATCGCCTGCTCAAGCATCGCCGGCAGGTCGGCCGGGTCGTTCTGGCCATCGCCGTCCAAGGTGGCGACCCATTCCCCACGTGCCGCATGAAAGCCGCTCGCGACAGCGGCGCTCTGCCCACAGTTGATCCGGTGGAATACGGCACGCACGTTGGCGTGCTGGAATTCACGGATGATGCGCGTCGTTGAGTCGGTGCTGGCGTCATCGACCAGAATCAGTTCGAATCCGCCGGGCAGGCCGGAAAGCGCGGCAATGATTTCTTCAGCCAGCGGAATGACGTTTTCTTCTTCGTTATAGGCAGGAACGACGACGGAAAGATGAATGTCATTTCGGGGTTCGATTGCGTTATGGGGCTGGATATTCATTGTCGTGGGCTAACTATCGTAAAACACGCGGTAACAGGGCGTTGGGGCGGCAAATTGTAGCGTAAGAGTGCGTACTTACGTTTCACTCTTTGTCGATTGCGTATAGTCACGGAACCATTTTGCCCAACGCGACAAGCCCTCGGAAAGCGTGGT
>CAZZDF010000343.1:0-2493 GCA_964652915.1 uncultured Propionivibrio sp.
TGGGGCTCGCCGTCTCGATGCACGACGCGCCGCCGGAAAAATACGCCCCCGGTTTTATGGCCGATTACTGCGTACGCCAAGGCCGCTGCTAAAGTGGTCTACAGCGTTGCGCTGCGCTCCCCCTGGGCAAAGCCGAGCAAAGGCTCGCCAATTGCTTTGCCCAGGGCGATGACCTTGAACAACTCGCCCATCTCGGCCGGTGACAGCAATTTCTGCGCAGCCTGCGCCTGCGGCAGATAGCGCGCCGGATCGTCGGCTGAAATACGCGCCAGCACTTCCGGCAAGCCGCAATTGAGCAGGAAGACCGCCTGCGTCGTGTAGCCCAAGACTTCCAGCCCGGCATTGAAACCGGATTCCGCCAGCGCGGTGAAATCAATATGCGAAGTAATGTCCTGCAAGCCCGGCAGGAAAAAGGGATCGGTATGCGCCTGATGCCGGTAATGGCACATCAACGTACCGGTATCGCGTTGCGGGTGGTAATACTCATGACCCGGGAAACCGTAATCGATGAGCAGCAAAGCGCCTTTGCCGAGAATCGCGCCCCATGAGGCAACCCAATCGGCAGCGGCCAAATGGATTTCGCCCACATAGCCGGGCGGCAACGAATACTCTTCGGCGAGTGCCTGCGCCCGTTCCAGCACACGGCCGGTCGCCGGCCGGTCGCGCCAGACAAACACTTCGTTTTCCCAGGCGACCCCGCGCTCGAAAATCGCCGTTTTCTGCCACACCTCCTGCCAAACCACCAGATGCACCGGCATGGCATCGAGCAACTCATTGGCCAGCACTAATCCATCGAAATGCTCAGGCAGATGATCGAGCCAGGTCACCCGGTCGAGCAGGTGCGGCGCGCGTTGCCCAATAGTCTGGCATTGCCGCTCGCGCAATTCGCCGGAAAGCTCAAGGATGGCATAACGCTCGGGCAGCGCGCCGCGCTGTTCAAGTTCGAGCAACAGGTCGGCGGCCAAGCGCCCCGACCCCGCCCCTACCTCGATGATCTGCGGTGCGCTGAGTGCCATAACCTGCGCCGCCTGCGCGGCCAGCGTCTGGCCGAAAAGCGGCGTCATTTCCGGCGCCGTGACAAAGTCGCCCGCCGCACCAAACTTATGCGCCCCGCCCGAGTAGTAACCCATTGCCGGCGCGTAAAGCGTAAGCTCCATGAATCGATCGAAGCCGATCCAGCCGCCGGCAACGGCAATTTCATCGGCGATCCGCCGCTTCAACGCAGCGCTGTAAGCCAGGGCATCGGGATCGGGCAGAGGAAGTTTCATCGCAAACCCGCCCGATCATCAACCTCGATGGTCGTCATGCTGCCAAAAGCGAAGGTCAATTGCGACCATTCGGCGAACGGCAAGCGCCGCCAGTGGCCGACCAGCGCACGCAGCACGCCGGCGTGACTGACCAGCGCAACACGGGAACAATCCAGCGAATCGGCAAAGTCGATGACGCGCCGCTGCAAACCGGCCACCGACTCGCCACCGGGCGGCGTAAAACCGGACACGTCCGTCGCCCAAGCGTCAATTGCCTTGCGCTCGATATCGTCCCAGCGCTTCCCCTCCCATTCGCCGAAGTCGATTTCGGCCAGACGCTCTTCAATGCGCACCTGATCGGCCAGCGCCTCGGCCAACCGGCGGGCGCGGCGCAGCGGACTGGAAATCACCGGTACGCTGGGCGGCAATGCGGATTTCAAGCGTTCCGCCACGGGCAGCGGGTCTTCGCAGTCAATATCCAGCCGGCCATAGCAAACGCCGGCTTCAATCAAAGGGCGCGGATGACGGATCAGGAAAACTTGCACAGCAACCCGCAGTAAAAAGCGACTTCGGAAAGCTGTTGCACGGCGCCGAGACAATCGCCGGTATAGCCGCCGATACGCCGCTTGAACAAGCGCACCAGCCACAGCGTCGCCAGTGCGGCAAGAACGACGCCGACCGCCACCGGCCCCGGCGGCAGGAAAAGCAGGGGAAGAAGCGCTGTCAGCCCGGCAAAAACCAACGAAACACGACTGATCTTGGCCGACATCGGCTTGGCCTTGCCTTCATCGCGCACGTAGTCGAGTGAGGTCATGACCAAGGTAGCGCACAGGCGCGACAGGGAATGCCCGGCGATCAGCGCCAGCGGAATCATCCAAAGCCGCATCTCGATCAGCGCACAGAACTTGGTGAGCAACAGAACGATCAATGCCGCCGCACCGTAACTGCCGATGCGCGAATCTTTCATGATCGCCAGCACGCGCTCCTTCTCCCAGCCGCCGCCGAAGCCGTCGATCGTGTCGCACCAGCCGTCTTCGTGGAACGCGCCGGTGATATACAGCGTCGCCGCCATGGAGGCCAGCACGGCCAGGGTTAGCGGCAAAACAGTCGAAACGAGAAAGAACACCAGCGCGGCAATGCCTCCGACCACCAGCCCGACCGCAGGGAAATAGCGCGTCGAACTGGCCAGCGCCTCACTGCTATGCCCGACCCACGCCGGCACCGGCAAGCGCGTGAAAAAGCGCAG
>CAZZDF010000344.1:0-2493 GCA_964652915.1 uncultured Propionivibrio sp.
ACAATTCGGCAGTTTCCCGCCAATAGTCCGTTTACACAAAATTCAGTACAGGCCCTCCGGAAACGGCATGATCCTCGAGCTTAGAGCGAGGCAGCTCCCCGACGAATCGGTTGTCATGCGGTACCCAACCCGCGCATATCAGACTGATCAACCGTCGGCTTGCTGTTCGTTCTGCTACCAACACACTGAGCGACAACTTAAAATCCAAATTCAACCAACTTGACGGGTCAATACATATCAGGGTTAAGAGTCACACCTCTAGCTTTTTGTATACCCTTCGCGCTGCGTCGTCTCTGCCTTAAGCAGTATCCACAACGCGCCTTCTCCGCCGTCGTACGAAGGTGCATGGCAGAAGGCCAGAACGTCCTTGCGTCGAGCCAACCAGCCTTTGACGAGTTGCTTCAGGATGCCTTCTCGGCCAGGAGAGCCGTAGCCCCGGCCGTGGACGATGCGTACGCAGCGTTTGCCGGCGTTGCGTGATTCGGCGAGAAAACGGGAAATTTCCTCATGTGCTTCGTGGCGGTTCAGGCCGTGCAGGTCGGTGTGGTTCTGGATGGCCCAGCGGCCGCGACGCAGGTCGCGCAGGACGTTGCGTGGCAGGCCGGGGCGGAGAAACGAGTCGGTGTCGCCGATGGCTAGGATGGCTTCGATGTCGAAGGGGCTGTAGAGTGAATCGATGATTGCGGCAGCTTCGTCCAGCTCGCGCTGACGGGGGCGGGCGCTGGGTTTGGGCCGGGCAAAGACGACGCGGTTGGTCTTGGGTAATGGCGTCGTGCCGTCGATGGCCGCGTGAAAGGCGGCGAGATCGTCCGGGTCGGGCGAATGTCGCTGGTTCATGGCAAGGCGGCGTTGAAAGGGGCTTGCGTGCGGCAAGCTACATGGTTCAAGGTGCCTTAGGGAGGCGCTGATTTATTGCAGATTTGTCATTCCGGCGAACGTCGGAATCCAGAAAATTCAACGAACTGGGCCCCGGCTTTCGCCGGGGCGACGAATACTTCAGCGTTTCCTTAGGACTCCAGACTGTCGAGGTAACGTTCGGCATCCAGTGCGGCCATGCAACCGGTTCCGGCCGAGGTGCAGGCCTGACGGTAGTTGCGGTCCTGCACGTCGCCTGCGGCGAAAATGCCGGGAATCGAGGTGGCGGTGGCATTGCCCTTGCGGCCGCAGGCGGTAACGAGGTAGCCGTCTTCCATTTCCAGCTGACCGACAAAGAGATCGGTATTTGGCTTGTGGCCGATGGCAACAAAAACGCCCAGCAGCGGGATGTCTTCGGTCGCGCCGCTCTTGACGTTCTTGATGCGCATGCCGGTGACACCACTGGCATCACCGAGTACTTCCTCGAGTGTTGAGTCCCATTTGATGGTGACTTTGCCGGCCTTTTCCTTTTCAAACAGTTTGTCCTGCATGATTTTTTCGCTGCGCAGTTTGTCGCGGCGATGCACGACGGTGACGTGGCTGGCGATGTTGGCCAGATACAGCGCTTCTTCCACGGCCGTGTTGCCGCCACCGATCACGGCGACCGGCTTGTTGCGGTAGAAGAATCCGTCGCAGGTAGCGCAGGCCGAGACGCCGCGGCCGGCAAAGGTCTCTTCGGAGGGTAGACCGAGATACTGCGCCGAGGCGCCGGTGGCAATGATCAGGGCATCACAGGTGTAAGTGCCGGCGTCGCCGATCAGGGTGAAGGGCTTTTCGGTCAGCTTGGCGGTGTGGATCTGGTCGTAAACGATCTCGGTTTCAAAGCGCAGGGCGTGTTCCTCGAAACGCTTCATCAATTCCGGACCTTGCACACCGTTGACGTCGGCAGGCCAGTTGTCGACCTCCGTCGTGGTCATCAGCTGACCGCCTTGCGCCAGGCCGGTAATCAGTACGGGCTTGAGGTTGGCTCGGGCAGCGTAAACCGCGGCGGTATAGCCAGCGGGTCCGGAACCGAGAATCAGAAGTTTCGAGTGGCGGGCTGGTTGTGACATTTTGCAATCCTTATATGATGACAATTGAGAAGTATTAGTCGAGAATTGTTCGAAAAAGTTCGTTTCGGTATGGTTAAAGCGGTAAGAGTTCTATAGTCTACGGGCATTTCGTTGAATCAGCTTCATCCTTCGAAAGAGACATTCATGCATTCAGGACAACATCAGGCAGGTGGTGGAACGCTCCTGCATTTGTTGCAGAATATTCCTCTGTTTGCGGGTTTGCCCGGCGAGCATCTTGAAGAGATTTCAAGAATGGCTATTCGTCGCAAAGTGGCTCGGCATACGGCGATTGTTCATGCCGGAGACAAGACCGATTCACTTTTCGTCATTATAAGCGGAAGTGCCAAGGTGCTGAATCGGGACGTCGAAGGTAACGAGGTTATTCTGACCATCCTGGGCGCCGGTGAGTGTTTTGGCGAAATGGGCTTGATCGATGGTTCGCCGCGCTCGGCCGACGTGGTAGCCAACGAGAGTTGCGAACTGCTGGTCATCGCCAAATCGGATTTCAAGAAGGCGCTTTCCGAGA
>CAZZDF010000345.1:0-2486 GCA_964652915.1 uncultured Propionivibrio sp.
TTCGTCTCGATTTTCCTTCGCAACCGTGTTTTTCGGTTACTTGTTCAGCACTTCCCTAGTGTATTTTGGTCGCCACAACCAAGCGGTCGGTATAATCGAAGTTGTCTGCCCAATACTTGGATGCACTCACCTTACGTAACCTAAGCAAACAATGGATTTTTTCTTGCTGCTCACCGATCCACAGATCTGGATCGCGTTTCTTACCCTCACCGCGCTTGAGCTGGTTCTGGGTATAGACAATATTATTTTCATCTCCATCCTGGTCGACCGTCTTCCCAAGAATGCGCAAGAGAAGGCTCGCGTTATCGGGCTGTCCTTGGCAATGTTCATGAGGATCGGCCTGTTGCTCCTGATGTCGTGGATCGTCAGAGCAACCGATCCACTATTTTCAGTCCTGGGCAAGGCCATTTCGCCGCGCGACCTGATCCTGATTGGCGGAGGCATTTTTCTGCTGTGGAAGAGCACCCACGAAATCCACCAACTGCTGGAAGGCGAAGAAGAAACTTCTTCAAAAGCAGTGCAAGCAACGTTCTTTGCCATCATCTTGCAGATCATTATCATTGACCTCGTTTTTTCTCTGGACTCCATCATCACCGCTGTCGGAATGGTCAACAACCTATCGGTGATGATCGCCGCGGTTATCTGCTCTGTCGGTCTAATGATGCTTTTTGCACGAGGTATCGGACGTTTTGTCTCGGATCATCCGACCATAAAAATGCTGGCACTCTCCTTTCTTGTCGTTGTGGGGGTCGCACTTATTGCCGAAGGATTTGGAAACCCGGTGCCCAAAGGATATATCTACTTCGGCATGGCGTTCTCTCTTTGTGTCGAGATGCTCAATATCCGGTTGCGCAAAAAACGGTCGCAACCGGTACATCTGCGACAACCCTACAGCCTTAAGCAACCGGACTAACCCCCGGCGTCGTCATTCTTATTATCGCGAGCACATAGATGGATGTCGTATTGCTTTTATTGTTAATCGTCGTCAACGGAATTCTCGCCATGTCGGAAATCGCCGTGGTCTCGTCACGCAAGTCCCGGCTGCAAAAACTGGCGGACGACGGGAGTCTTGGTGCCAGATCGGCACTTGAACTGAGCAATGAACCTTCCGGGTTCCTATCAACCATTCAAGTCGGCATTACAACTGTCGGGATTCTCAGCGGTGCAATCGGAGAAACCGCCCTTGCTGACCCGCTTACCGAATGGCTATCCGGATTTTCCTTGATCGAACCATACGCAAGAGCACTGGCCCTTACTGCGGTGGTTGTCGGCCTGACCTATGTTTCGGTCGTTGTTGGCGAGCTTGTTCCCAAACGCCTGGGACTACTCGCGCCAGAGCCCATCGCGGCGATGATTGCTGCGCCGATGAATATGCTCGCCCGAGTAACTCGCCCTTTGGTTTGGCTGCTCTCATCGTCATCAAGCGTACTACTAAGAATATTCGGAGCACGGCAGCGGGAAGAAGCACCGGTCAGCAACGACGAAATCAACGTACTCATGGAACAAGGCGCCGAAGCAGGCGTCTTTCACGAGAGCGAACAGGCCATCGTGTCGAATGTATTGCGTCTGGACGAACAACGCATCGGTGCAATCATGACGCACCGCAACGACATTTACGTTCTTGATCTTGACCAACCGGAAGCAGCCATCCGGACGTGTCTGGCGGAAAGTCCTTATACGCGCATTGTGGTCTGCCGCGACGGACTGGAACATATCGTCGGCATCTTACGGACGGCCGACCTCCTGAAACTGGCGCTACTGGGCGAAAAACTCGATGTCGAGCAATTTCTGCGACCGCCGTTGTACGTGCCTGAGGGCGTAACTACCACACATCTCCTAGAAAGTTTCCGCAAAGCGCGCCAACAATGCGCACTGATCGTTGACGAATACGGAGAGCTGCAAGGACTGGTCACCCTGACGGACGTATTGACTTCAATCGTCGGGGATCTTCCTTCTTCGGATACGCCGGAAGAACAAGACATCGTCGAACGAACCGACGGCTCCTGGCTGATTGATGGCGGCATTTCCATTGAACGCCTCAAATCGGCCATGGATATTAAGGACG
This sequence comes from uncultured Propionivibrio sp., assembly GCA_964652915.1. GTDB lineage: Bacteria > Pseudomonadota > Gammaproteobacteria > Burkholderiales > Rhodocyclaceae > Propionivibrio. Next base: position 2,066 of record CAZZDF010000345.1, read on the forward strand.
ACTTGCCTGGCGAGGATGAAAATGCCTTCAATACGCTGGGCGGACTGGTAATGTACGTGCTTGGCCGAATTCCCGCAGTGGCTGATCAATTCGAAGCCGCCGGATTCCACTTTGAGGTGGTCGACATGGACAAAAACCGGGTCGACAAAGTGCTGCTGGAAAAGCTGCCGCCACCGGAAACCGAAGCACAGGAAACGGAAACCTGACACCGATAATAGAAAAGGGAAAGTGCTCAACGAACTTTCCCTTCAGACTGCTGACGAACCCCGTCTTTTTTGGAAGGCGGGGTTTTGTTTTATGGAAAGGTGGCGAATAGAGGGAAGAAGTGATGCAGAAGAAGTTTCTGTTGAATCGAGCGCAATAAGCTTAAGGAAGTGCTGAACAAGTAACCGAAAAACACGGTTGCGAAGGAAAATCGAAA
>CAZZDF010000346.1:0-2444 GCA_964652915.1 uncultured Propionivibrio sp.
TCCACTGATTCATCATTCAGATCGGGGATCGCAGTATGTTTCCATCCGCTATACCGAGCGTCTGGCCGAGGCCGGAATTGAACCTTCTGTCGGCAGCAAGGGCGACAGCTACGACAATGCCCTGGCTGAAACCAAACGGTCTTTACAAGGTCGAATTGATTCACCGCCGAGCCCCTTGGAAAACTGTCGAGGCTGTCGAACTGGCCACGCTCGAATGGGTAACCTGGTTCAATCACCAACGCTTGCTCGAACCCATCGGATACATCCCACCCGCCGAAGCAGAGGAACGGTATTATTTGCAACTCGCAGCACAGGTAGAGTACGCCTGCACTTAAACCTCGGAGCCTCTACGAAACCCGGGGCGATTCACTTCAGTCTTTTCCTAATGCGGGCAGTCTGCTCCTTAGTCAGCACCTTGTCCAGCGTGTAAGTTGATGCTGTAAGACGAATTAGCTAACGTCAGCTACTGCTGCAATGCTGACATTGGCTGAAAATTCCTTAACGTCGCTTAAGGGGCGATTCGCGCCAGCGACTGCCCAAAATCGAACGTCTCCTTCAAGGGTTTTGCGGACACTGACTTTTTACTTTCCAACCAAATATTGCACAAATCAGCGCATTTCCGAGATGTGGATTGATGCCGGTTTCCAACCTCAGAATGTATATAGCCACAATTTGTAATGAACTTCGAACGATCGAAGATGGATAATTGCGTCGGGAAAACTGTCCAGGAGCTATTCGATGATCAATACGAAATGCGGCGCGATCCTCAGGGTGCTGCTGATTGCGGCAAGCATTTTGATGATGCCGGCCTACGCAGAGGAAGCTGATCCATCGCTTTCGGTGAGCGAGCATTTGTTGCCGCGCCCGGCGAAGATTTACGTAGCGCCGTTTCAGCTTGATCCGGCGCTGGTCAAGACGCACGGAATCGGCTCGCGTTTGAATTCCGCCGAGCCCACAGAAAAGGCCAGACAGCTTGTGCAGTTGTTGGCGCAAAGCATTGTTGATGAGTTGCGCAAGGGCGGTCAGGCCGCCGAAATCGCCAGCGACAATCAGCTGCATTTCCAGCAATCCTGGCTGGTAAGCGGGTATTTTGTCAAAGTGGATACTGGGCGCCGGCTTGTGTCTTCGGTCATCGGTCTTGGAGCTGGCGCCGAATCGGTTGGCATCGAAGTCGAAGTGCGCGATGGGGCGCCGAATTCGGCGTTGCCGATTCTCTCTTTCAGTTCGACCAGTGGCGGCATCCGGCGCATGATGCCCGGAGGCTTGGTGACCAAATCGCCTTATCTGGCGGGAACCAAGTTTGTTTTGTCGCGTCATGCGACCGAGGGTGATGTGAAAAGGCAAGGTGTCGATATTGCCAGGAGCATTCTGGCGTGTTTGACGCCTCCATGATGGGTGGCTGCCTCCTTACTGAGGTTTTGCGATGGTCTTGATCGACGGAAATGGCGCCTTGGCGGCGGCAATTGCGCAGCGCTTGAAGAGTCAGGGAACGGAGGTCGTGCTCGTTCATCTGGCTGACGGTCTCGGTGACTCGAGCGTGGCCGGAATGCTGGAACGCGCCGAAGTGCTGGTAATGGCTTCCGATGACGATTTTGGCAACGTCGATCGTGCGTTGCAGGTGCGCCGTTTGTATCCTTCGCTCAGATTGGTGGTGCGGGTGTTCGATTCGGCGCTCGCCGCTTACGTGACGGAAACGATTCCCGATGTGAGTATTCTCAGTATGTCCCGGGTGACGGCACCGGTTTTTGTCGAGGCAGCGCGCCAGCTGTTGGCGAATAAGCCGGCAAATCGTGTGAAGAGGGTTGCTGCGCACGATTCGACGCGTCGTTATCGTGTCGATCGCATTCTGCTCTGGGCGTTGTTCTGTCTTTTTGCGCTGGTTTTTCCGTCGGCCTGGTTTTTTTCTTACGCGCTCGACTGTCGTTATATCGACGCGCTTTACTTCGTCTGGACCACGGTAATGACCGTCGGCTACGGCGACATTGCCTTGAAGGAGGCAAGCGACGGTGTCAAGCTGTTTGGCATGTTGTTGATGCTTTCCGGGGCTGGGTTTATTGCCGTGCTTTTCGCGCTGTTGTCGGATTGGGTGTTGAGCCGGCGGCTGGCGGCGTTGCAGGGGCGGGTGCGGGTGCACGGCAAGGGGCGCGTGGTGATTGCGGGGGCCGGCAATGTCGGGCTGAGGATCGCCGAAATGCTGGCAGTGGACGGGCAACGTCTGGTGGTGATCGAGCCTCGCGGAGAACGTCGCAATGTGGCTGCGCTTCGAGCGGCCGGGCATCATGTGATCGTCGCAGACGCGACGAATCGGGATGTGTTGTTGCTGGCCGGGATTGAATCGGCGCGCTTAATGATCGCGGTCACCGATTCCGATGCGGTGAATCTGCAAATTGCCTTGCATGCCAGTGAATACGGCGTTCCGGTCGTCATGCGGGTCACCTCGCCGG
>CAZZDF010000347.1:0-2423 GCA_964652915.1 uncultured Propionivibrio sp.
AGGGTAATAGGTCGCGTGTTGGTGGTCGTTGACGATGACCGAAGCGCAGGGATGGCCGGCTTCGCGCATGCGCTTTTCAGTCCAGCCGGTGACGCCGGCGGCAACGCTAAATACGCGCACGATTGCTGTTCCCAGCGAGCCCGGATAAGCTTTTGCGATATCCGGGCGCAGCATGTGGTCCGCAGCGATGCGGCCCTGACGATTGGCCGGGCCACCCATTGGCAAAACCGTGCGTCCGCCGAATACCAGTTCTCTGGTTTCCACGGCATCGCCGGCGGCGTAGATGTCCGGATCTGATGTCTGCTGAAAGTCGTTAACCACGATATGGCCGCGTGGCCCTAGGGATAGACCGGACTCTCGGGCCAGCATCGTATCGGGGACAACGCCCATCGAAAGCACCACGAAATCGGCCTTGAGGATCTTGCCTGACTTAAGGTGGCATTCAACGGCATCTTTCGTCGAGACAAATCGCTCAATACCGTCCCCAAGGGTGACACCTACTTCGTTATGTTTGAGCTCGCTCTCCAGGAGCATGGACATCTTCTTGTCCAGTTGCGGCAACACCTGGTTCTGTAATTCAACCAGTTCGACAGACAGCCCCTTGTCATTCAGCTGCTCCGCCATTTCCAGGCCGATAAAGCCGGCGCCGATAGCTACGGCACGCATTCCTTTGTCAGTTGCTTCGACGATGCGATCCATGTCTTCGAGTGAGCGAAGTGTGTAAATTCGGGAATCATCGATGCCCGGAATATTGGGCCGAATGGGTGAGGCGCCAGGGGAAAGCATCAATTTGTCGTAGGTGACCCATTCCATTGCCCCGCTGGTCAGATTCTTCACTTCGACGCGCTTGTTTGGCCTGTCGATGCGCACCGCTTCGCAGCGAGTGCGTACGTCGAGGTTTAACAGTGCCTTGAGTGATGCAGGGGTTTGTACTGCGAGCACGCTACGATCTTGAATCTCACCACCGATGTGATAGGGCAAGCCGCAGTTGGCGAAGGAAACGTCCGGTCCGCGTTCCAGCACGGTAATTTGCGCTGATTCGGAAAGCCGACGGGCTCTGGCGGCGCAGGATGCTCCGGCGGCCACGCCGCCGATAACCAATAGTTTCATGGATTGTGTCATTTCACGTTTCTCGTTGATTTGAATTTGCATGAAGTTGCAGGTGGTTTTGATCTGTATGGCTCGAATGCTTCCTGGTGATGTCGGTTTGTAGTGTCGGGCGTTGTTTCATTCGGCTCAAGTGCGCAATGAAGCCATCGCGTGAAAGCGTGGAGAAAGCCGTGTTTTGCGTGCGTTCTTCTGCCACTGTGGAGACCGTGCGTCCGGAGTAATCGTGGCCGGGAAAGATCAGGGTTTCGCCGGGCAGGGTAAAAATCCGGCTGCGCACGCTGTCGTATATTGTTCCGGCGCTGGTTTCGTCCTCCGCTAGTCCGCAGCCGCCGATTTCCAGCGCGTCGCCGCAGAAAATTCGGTCGCGCCAGCGGTAGGTGATGCATCCCGGCGTATGGCCGGGGGTTTCGATGATATTGACTGACTCGCAGCCGAAGGTCAGTACGTCACCTTCGTGAACTCGCTCGCCTGGATAGTCGATGGGGTTCAATGCGCCAATGATGAAATGTGCGCCGGTTTGTGCGCATAGGTCACCGCATTCGTCTGGGCTTGCGCGGTGGACGTGCGTCCGCAGGACGTATTTCAAACGAAGTTGGTGCTCGGCAAGTAGTGCCTGAATCAGCGTTGCCTGATATTTGATCGGGTCAATCACGATGGCTTCTGCCGATACAGGATCGCCGATCAGGTAAGTCATGGCCGAGAGTGCCGGTTCGAAAAGCTGGCGGAAAATCATGGAACCAAGCCGTGGCGTGTTATTGGCAGTGCAACGGCAATCGATAGCGCCAACAGGCACGCTGACGTTGCAGAGTCCATAAGGGGTTGAAACGCACCGGTCTGCTTGCGGCCGGTGCGCTTCAAATGACCTCCTGTTTCGGGGAAAGGTTTATCCACGAATGAGGTGCGTCTTGCTTTTAGAGCTTTCCGAGTGCGGTAAGAACCTTTTCCGGCGTGAAGTGCCATTCGCGCAGCCAGATTCCGCAAGCGTCATGGATCGCCGAAGCAATGGCCGGAGAGGCGCCATTGACGCACAGTTCGCCAATTGATTTGGCGCCATACGGTCCGACCTTGTCATCGCTCGGAACCAGATAGGCCTCGAAAACACGCGGAAGGTCACCGATCATCGGCGCGCCATAGCTGGCTAAGTCACGGTTAAGCGGAATGCCGTTTGCGTCGTAGATGATTTCCTCGAATAACGAATGGCCGATGGCCCGCAGGCTGGCGCCGTAGATTTGCCCCAAGGCGAGTTCGGGGTTGATTGGCGTACCACAGTCGAGCAAGGCATAGAACTTGTCCAACCGCACTTCGCCGGTACG
>CAZZDF010000348.1:0-2423 GCA_964652915.1 uncultured Propionivibrio sp.
TGGAAAGCGTTGCCTCAAAGTTTGCAATGCAGCTTCTTTGTCTGTTTTTTCCGATGAACAGCACGGTTTTTTTGGTGTAGATTTCGTGATGCGCAACGTGCAGTTGGAGGTGTTGCGCATTCATCAACGCCTTTAGGGAGCGCACATGAAAATTCAAGGATTTCAGCCCACACAAAACGCCGCCTCGTACACGCCGTCGAGCAAGGTATCGACTCCGGCAACCTCAGCCGCTGCGGCCCCAGGAACAAGTGATGTTTACTCCGGTGAGAGAGCGACCCGCGCCACCGAAATCATGGCGGGACAAGACCTGAGCAATATCTCAAAAAATGAACTCAAGGCGCTGACGAACAAGCTCTACGACGCAGGCGTCATCACTGGCGAGCAGCGCCTCGATCTGACCGCCCCCTATGCCGATCAACTCAACGCACAGATGCAAAGCGTCGCCAACCCAGATGAGAAGCGGAATTTTATTGCCGACCTCAGTGCAACGCTTGATGCGGCCAAGCGTCTGCGACCAGACGACACTTCATCTATCGCCTACTTGGAAAAGGTGAACAACCTCGCCAACTCACTGGCGGCCGTGTCTGGCTGATCAAACGCGTCTGGCTCCGTGCGCATGGTTCACACTTGGGTTGAAGCTGGTACCCAGCGGTAAAGCGTAGGAACGGACACGCCAAGATTTTTTGCCACATCCTTGGGTGGCACGCCGCTGGCCAGCAGTTTTTTGGCTGACTCAATCTTGCTATCGGTCATCTTGGGCTTGCGACCGCCTTTGCGCCCAAGCTGACGAGCGACATCTAGCCCGGCGCGGGTACGCTCGACGATCAGTTCGCGTTCCATTTCGGCAAGGCTGGCCATGACGTGAAAGAAGAACCGGCCAGATGGCGTGCCGGTGTCAATGGCGTCTGTCAGGCTCTTGAACTGGATGCCTTGCTTGTGAAATTCGCCGACCAGATCGACTAGTTGCTTGACGCTGCGCCCTAAACGATCCAGCTTCCAGACAACCAAGGTATCTCCCTCGCGCAGCATTTCCTGTGCTTTTCCCAAGCCAGGGCGGTCAGCCCGTGTACCACTCACCTTGTCCTCAAAGACTTTCTGGCACCCGGCTTTGGTCAGGGCCTCCCGCTGTAATTCGAGGTTCTGATCCAGCGTAGAAACACGAGCGTAGCCAATCAACATAGCTTGCTTCGTTCAGAGCTATCGCGGTCTTCATCGTCGGCGTCTTGGCGCACAGCAGGTAGCTGCTTTAGCAACTCCGGTAGCCATTCTTGTGCTGTCTCCCACACCACATTGAGGTCGATGTCGAAATAGCCGTGGGCCATTCGGTTGCGCATGCCACGCATGTTGCGCCAAGGCACCTCGGGGTGCGCCTGAGTGAACGCGGCATAGCCCTCCATCACTTTCGTTGCGGCCTCGCCAATGATAATAAGGCTCAGAATGACAGCCTGCTGGGTGCGTTTGTCGGTCAGAAAGTCGTCTTTGGCCAACCCTTCCACGAAGCTGCACACATCGGTTGCTGCCTGCTGTATGTGATCGAGGTAATCAGGCAGGCGGTTCTCATTCATACCGGCTGCGCCTCCGCGAGCACCTTGGCACGGAACTTCGGCGACAAGTCGCCTGGTGTCAGCAAATCAACCTGAATGCCGAGCAGCGATTCCAGATCGTCTTGCAGACCGCCTAAGTCCAATAACGTGGCACCAGGCAGTGCATCGACCAAGAGATCAAGGTCACTGCCATCCCGGTCAGTGCCATGCAGCACCGAACCGAAGACGCGCGGGTTCGCCGTACGAAAGCGGTTCACCGCTTCGCGCACTGCATTTCGCTTCATGTCAAGCACAACGGACGGTCGCATGGGGCATCCTTTCTTATCGAAACTCATTGCGATGCTAAGGGATCGAGAATAACATTTCAAGAACTATTTTCGAGAATTGCAACGCCTTGATTTCGCGTGTCACGTTGGCGGTCTGGTGCAGCCTCTCAAAATCCCTCGTTTTCAAGAAGAAGGAGTCTGCATGCCACGCCGTTCGATCCTGTCCGCCGCCGAGCGGGCAAGCCTGCTGTTGCCACCCGACACCGAAGACGAACTCATCCGGCACTATGCCTTCGGTGAAACCGACCTGTCACTGATTCGCCAGCGGCGCGGCGATGCCAATCGCCTGGGCGTCGCAGTGCAGTTGTGCTTACTGCGCTTCCCTGGTCAGGGCTTGCTGCCCGATGCCTCGATGCCAATGTCCCTGCTGCAATGGATCGGACGGCAACTGCGCATCGACCCATCGTGCTGGCCGCAGTATGCAGCGCGGGAGGAAACCCGGCGCGAGCATTTGCTTGAGCTGCGTGCATATCTGGGCGTGGAACCATTTGGCCTGACGCACTACCGGCAGGCCGTCCTTGCCACCACCGAATTGGCATTGCAGACGGACAAA
>CAZZDF010000349.1:0-2418 GCA_964652915.1 uncultured Propionivibrio sp.
TCAACAAGGTCATCAGCGAAAAAGCCTTGGCCGTCGGCTGCAAATCGCGGCCTTCACGCTGCAAATATTGTTCGCCGAGCAGGTTTTCAATGATCTGGGCACGTGTCGCCGGGGTTCCCAAGCCACGCCCAGCCATCGCTGCCTTCAATTCCTCGTCGTCAACCATCTTGCCGGCACCTTCCATCGCCGACAGCAGCGTGGCTTCAGAGTAACGCAATGGCGGCCGGGTTTCGGTGGCATTGAGCAGCACTTCGTCAGCTCGGACTTTTTCCTTAGCCGCCACGGCAACCAGATTGCCTTCCTCGCCTTCCTGCCCTTCGCGGCCATAAACCGCCAGCCAGCCGGGATTGACCAGCACCTTGCCTTCGGTCTTGAACGGCTCACCTTCGACACGGGTGATCCGCGTGGTAATCAGATATTCCGCCGCCGGATAGAACACGGCGAGGAAGCGTTTGACGACCATCTCGTACAGCTTTTGTTCTGGCTCGGAAAGCGTCTTGGGCGCCTGCAGCGTCGGGATAATGGCAAAGTGATCAGAAATCTTGGCGTTGTTGAAAATGCGCTTGTTTGGCATAACCCAGTTGCGCGCCAAAATCTGATGGGCAAAAGGCGAGAAACGCGCCAGCGTCGCTTCGTCGTGCCCCTTGCCGACCCCCTCTCCGGTGAGCATCTTGAGCGTGTCCTTGACCGTCACCAGATAATCCTCGGGCAGAGCGCGCGCGTCGGTTCGCGGGTAGGTCAGGACCTTGTGCTTTTCGTACAATGCCTGCGCCAAGGCCAGTGTAGACTTAGCCGAAAAGCCGAAGCGACTATTGGCTTCGCGCTGCAAACTCGTCAAGTCATAGAGCAGCGGAGAAAGCTGGCTGGATGGCTTGGCTTCTTCGCTGACTTCACCCGGCTTCCCGGTGCACTTCTCTTGCAGCGCTTTGGCACGTGCCTCCTCCCAAATCCGGTCAGCACGCTGATGTTCGTCTTCTTCCGCTTTACCCTTGACGAACTTCTCGTCAAACCACTTACCCTTGTACTCACCGGCGGCACAGGCAAACACACCTTCCACTTCCCAATACGGGCGCGGTTTGAACTTGCGAATCTTGTCTTCACGCTCGACCATCAGCGCCAGCGTTGGGGTCTGTACCCGGCCTACCGTGGTGAGATGAAAGCCGCCGGTTTTGGAATTGAAGGCCGTCATCGCCCGCGTGCCATTGATGCCGACCAGCCAGTCCGACTCGGAACGGCACACGGCAGCATCGGCCAGCCCTTGCATTTCCGCGCCAGCACGCAAACGGGAGAAACCGTCCTTGATCGCCTGTTGCGTCATCGACTGCAACCATAAGCGCTCAACCGGCTTACCACTCTTGGCATGTTGAACGATGTAGTTGAAGATCAGCTCACCTTCCCGCCCCGCGTCGCATGCGTTAATCAGACCAGTAATGTCCTTGCGCTTGATCAACCGAATGAGCAACTTCAGTCGCGGCTCCGATTTTTCAATCGGGCGCAGCGAAAAATGCGGAGGAATAACTGGCAAATTGGCGAACGACCACTTGCCACGTTTAACCTCGTACTCTTCCGGACAAGCCAATTCGAGCAGATGACCTACTGCGGAAGAAAGAACGTAGTCCTCACTCTCAAAATAGTCGTCGTGCTTGGCAAAGCCACCCAATGCCCGCGCAATGTCGGCGGCAACGGAAGGCTTCTCGGCAATTATCAGCTTCTTGCTCATGGAATATTTTGGCCCGGGTGGGTGACGAAGCAATAGGGCTTCGGAATGGCAGGTTCATGCCACGTTGCGAGGCATAATAAAAGCAGTATGCCGCACTTGGCAAGCAACAGTCATTGCAACAAGGATTACGGTATGCCCCGTTCAAGCCTCGGGAAGCCGTTGGAACAAGCCACCAGGCAAGCGTCCAACACGACCTTCGAGTTCCAGATGCAATAGTTCGATCGTCAGCGAGTCAACACTCATAGCACTACGGGCGGCCAGTTCGTCAACGCTACAAGGATCGAAACCAATCAACGAAAGCAGCGAATTCGACTCAAGCGGAGGACGATTTTCGCTATCTTGCCTTACCGAGCCAACAGCAAGGGGCTCGCTCCAACGCAACTCTTCGAGCACGTCTTCGGCGGTTTCGACCAACTTGGCTCCCTGCTTGATCAGTTTGTGGCAGCCCCTCGCCTGTGGCGAATGAATCGAACCGGGAATGGCAAAAACCTCGCGTCCCTGCTCTGCCGCCAAGCGGGCAGTAATCAATGAACCGCTTTCAACAGCGGCCTCGACCACCAGAACGCCCCGGGCAACACCCGAAATCAACCGGTTTCGCCGTGGAAAGTTGGCTGCCATGACCGGTGTTCCCAACGGAAACTCGGAAACAATACAACCCTTGGAACCGATTTCCAGCGCCAAATCGCGATTACGGGCGG
>CAZZDF010000350.1:0-2414 GCA_964652915.1 uncultured Propionivibrio sp.
CGATGTCGGCCGAGAAAAAGAGATCGTAGGGCGCCCCCTGCCGGATTTGCGTATGGAACTTGCCGGACGAGCCGTAAATCACCTCAATCTCATTGACCGGATTGGCTTTTTTGAATGCGACAGAAATCTCGTCCATCGCAAATTTAAGGTCGGCCGCGGCGGCCACAGTGATTTTTTCGGCAAAAGCGCCGGCGCTCGAAAAAACGGCAAAAGCCAGCAACAGGGTCTTGATCAATTTCACACGCAATCCAGAAGGCAGGTAAGCAAACCTGCATATTGTCACAGGCTCTGCGCAGAAACCAAAGCGCCACGTTAAAGCGTCACGTATTCACCAAGGCGCGGCAGATGCACCTGCGTCCAGCCCAACTGTTCGCCAATCGCCTTGGCAAAGCTGACCGACGCCCCGGCTTCACCATGCACCACAAAGGTATGCCCTGGCGGTTTGTGAAAGCCGCGCAACCAGCCGAGCAGGGTCGCCTGATCGGCGTGCGCCGACAAGCCGCCAACGGTGTAGATACGCGCCCTGACCGGCACCTGCTCACCGAAAATACGCACCAGTTTCGCGCCGTCGACCAGCCGACGCCCCAGCGTTCCGGCCGCCTGAAACCCGGCAATCAGGATGCTGCACTCGCTGCGCGACAGATTTTCGCGCAAGTGATACTTGATGCGTCCGGCTTCGCACATGCCACTCGCCGAAATAATCACCGCCCCGCTACGCACCTCGTTGAGCGCCTTGGAGTGCTCGACATCGGCCACGTACTCGACCTTCAGCTTCTTCGGATGCTTGTCCATCCAGTCGATCAACTCGCGCGTCTGCTCGTCAAGCAATTCCGGGTAGCCTTCGGTAATTCGCGAAGCGGTATTGGACATCGGCGAATCGACATAGACCTTGAGCGCGCCAATGCGCTCGCTGCGCACCAGATCAGCCAGGATGAAAACGATTTCCTGCGTTCGCCCGACGGCAAAGGAGGGGATGATCAGGTTGCCGTGCGTCGCCCGCGTGCGCTCGATGGCGGCGATGATTTCCTCCTCGGTTTCTGCCAGCGAGCGGTGCAGACGATCGCCATAAGTCGATTCGATCAATAGCAGATCGGCCTCGGGGATCACCTTTTCCGGGTCGCGCAACACCGGCCGGTCAACCATGCCCAGATCGCCCGAAAACACCAGCTTGCGCGGCTTTCCCTCGCCACTGACCGTCACCTCCAGCCAGGCTGAACCGAGAATATGCCCGGCATCGTGGAAGCAGACCTTGATCGCCTCAGCCGGGTGAAAAAATTGCCCGTAAGCCGCCGGCTTGAGCAGCTTGAGCGCCGACTGCGCCTGCACCACGGTGTACAGCGGCGGCTGTCCGGCGCCCTCGAAACGCCCGCGCCGATGACGGTGGCGCAGTTGCCATTCCGCTTCCTTTTCCTGAATGTGCGCGCTGTCAGGCAGCAGCACGTGCAAGAGATCGATGGTCGCCGGCGTGGCATAAACCGGCCCGCGGTAGCCCAGCACCGCCAGCCTTGGCAACAACCCGGAATGATCAATGTGCGCATGGGTCAGCAACACGAAGTCGATCGAGCGCACATCGAAGCCAAAATTGAGCGCCCGCAGGTTTTTCATGCGCGCTTCCGAGCCGCCCTGAAACATGCCGCAATCGACGAGAAAACGGATTCCGTCGGTTTCCACCAGGGTACAAGAGCCGGTCACTTCGCCGGCCGCGCCAAAAAAGCCGATTCGCATATCGCCCTCCTATGGAGTCAGAGCATGAACCACCCACCAAGAGAATGCAACGCTTATCCGGTTGAACTATTAGCCAAATTCCATACTCCCAAACCACGCCGCTCGACGCCAAAAGCAAGCTGAAAAAAATTGTCGAAAAAGCAAAGCCATTTGGTGCAAAATAGCCGCAGAAGTGCACCGCCCACCACATTTGGAGCAAGAGGGAACCATGAAGATCAACATGCCCGTTACCAATGTCGAGAGCCAGCTGCCAGAAGGCGAGTTCATCTACTCCAGCACCGACCTCAAAGGCGTCATCGTCGAAGCCAACGAAGCCTTTGCCGCATTGAGCGGATTTACCCGTGAAGAGTTGATCGGGCAGTCGCACAACATCGTTCGCCACCCGGACATCCCCCCCGAAGCCTTTGCCGACCTGTGGACCAACCTCAAGGCCGGACGCCCATGGCGCGGCATCGTCAAGAACCGGCGCAAGGACGGCGGCTTTTACTGGGTCGTCGCCAATGTCTCGCCTGTTCGCGAAAATGGCCGGCTGGTTGGTTACCAATCCGTCCGCTCGCGCCCAACGCGGGAAGAAATCGCCGCCGCCGACGCGGCCTACAAGCGCATCAAGGAAGGAACCAAGCTCATTCGTGTCGAAAACGGTCGCGTCGTCACCAACCGTCCGGGCTGGCTGCAATCGCTACTTTCCT
>CAZZDF010000351.1:0-2413 GCA_964652915.1 uncultured Propionivibrio sp.
ACTCATAATCCTTTGGTCCACGGTTCAAGTCCGTGCGGGCCCACCAAAAAAGCCCCAGCCATTTTCGGTTGGGGCTTTTGCTTTATGGTCGGCGTTATAGAACCTTGGGTTTGCGTGGCGCGTTGGCGAAGAGGCGGTCGTAGAGTGCGTTGGGCAACAGGCGCAGGATTTTGGCGACGATGCCCATCTGCCAGGGAATGACCGTGTAGCTGGTGCCACGGGTGATGGCGCGGGCGAAGCGGCGGGCGGCTTCGTCGGCGGGGAGCAGGAAGGGCATGCGGTATGGATTGATGGCCGTCATCGGGGTTTCGATATAGCCCGGCGCGATGGTCACGACTTTGATGCCCGAGCCGCGCATTTCCAGGCGCAGGCTTTCAAGGTAGGTTATCGCGGCAGATTTTGACGCGCTGTACGCTTCGGCGCCGGGCAGGCCGCGGATGCCGGCCACCGAGGCGATGCCGACCAGCCGGCCGGGGCGTCCTGCGGCTGCGGCTTGTCGCATGGCGGCGATGAATGGCGAGAAGGTGGCGGCCATTCCGTAGACATTGATTTCGAAGATGCGCCGGATGGCATCGAGATCTTCGCTGCATTCGGTCAAGGTTCCCGACGAAACGCCGGCGTTGGCGATAACGATGTCCGGTGCGCCGGCATGCTCAATGAAGTTACTGGCCGCGTTGCGTAAGGCCGATGCGTCGGAAACGTCCAGCGGGTAGCAATAAACCTGTTTGGCGCCGGCCGCGGCAAGTTCGCCGGCGATGCGCTCTAAAAAGTCCTGACGCCGTGCGGCAAGACCAAGTACAGCGCCTTGCCGGGCGTAATGCTGAGCCAGTGCGTTGCCGATGCCTGACGAAGCGCCGGTAATGAAAAGAGATGGGCCTGCGGGCACGGCTTGGCCGAACGTTACTTTTTCTTTGTTTTGCTCTTGCGTTCCTGGCGCACCTTGTCGACTAGCTTGTCGGTGATGACCAGAAGGTCGGCAATCGATTTCATGTTCTTGCCGACCACGCGATAGCGCCCATCAACCACCAAGGCTGGAACGCCCTGAAGTTTCGAATCTCTGGCCAGTTGGTCAGCTTGCCGCACTTTGTTGGCGACGGCAAACGAGTTGTAGGCCGTTGAGAATTTCCTGGCATCGACTCCCTGCGAAGTCACCCATTCAAGGATGCTTTGGTCGTCAATCAGTTTCACGCCATTTTCGTGGATGGCGCTAAACACGGCGCTATCCAGCCTTTTGAGCTCGCCGATTTCTTCGAGCGAGTAATAGAGGCGCGCCATGAGCAGGTAGAAAGGATTGAAGTTGACCGGAACCCGGCTGAACACGACGTCAGCGGGTAGTTTGCCTTCCCATTTGTGGATATACGGGTTCAGCTCGTTGCAGTGCGGGCAGGCGTAGGAAAAATACTCGACGACCTCGATTTTGTTGGCATTGCTGGTTGCCATTGGCGGCTCAATCTTGACGTAGTCTTTTCCTTCGACCAGAGCGTTTTGAGCCTGTGCTGGCGCGGTAACAGCGAGTAGCGAGCAAGCTACGGCGGCAAGCCAAAGCATGAATGGTTTAGTCACGGCGTACTCCTTAATCCTTTTTGACGACGTTGGCCTCGACGCCTTGTTTGGCGAGTTCCGAGCGCACATTGTTTACTTCGTCCATTTTCTTGAACGGCCCAAGACGGACGCGATACCAGACCTTGTCTTGCAGCATGACTTGCTGAACCTCCGCCTCTGCTCCCATTAACGCGAGCTTGGCCTTTTGGTTGTCGGCGTCGGCAGCATTCTGGAAAGAGCCGGTTTGCAGGAAGACCGGTGTTTTCAAAACTTCTTCCTTAGCGGTTTTTTCCTTCTCTTTTGTTTTGTCGCCGGGCTTGGCTTCCTCTTCCTTGGCGTCTGTTACTTTCGGGTCGGGGATGGCCTCCGCGTTGCCGGGAAGAATTTTGTAGAAATCAAAGCGTGGCTTGTCGTCGCTCTCCGGCACCGGGTCGCCGGGCTTGCCGGGTAAGGGCATTGGTGCGGCGGGTGTTCCGGTGTTCGTTGTTGCTTCTGGGGCGGGCTGATTCTTGTTGGTAAACGGCGGCGGCGTTTTGGAGATGAGCAATACAACCACAGCGGCGGCGATGACGCCGATGACCAGGCCAATAAACAGGCCAATCAGGGTGCCTCCGCCCGATTTCTTCTTGGGCGATGCCGTGTTACGGCGGGGTTTCATGTCACGACTCATGGGGGTCTCTCGAATGGGAACAGAGTTACATCGATTGCGGGCAGCTTACGCCAAGAATGGCCAGTCCATTGCGAATGACCTGACGTACGGCGACAGCCAGCGCGATCCGTGCTTCCTTGAGCGCTACATCGTCGACCAGCATGCGCTCGGCGTTGTAGTAGCTGTGGAAGGCTGAAGCCAGATCCTTGAGGTAGAAAGCGA
>CAZZDF010000352.1:0-2408 GCA_964652915.1 uncultured Propionivibrio sp.
CGCTTTATTTGACGGCAACGAACTCTGCCAGGACGATATCCTCAAGCTGGCAGACTCTGCCATGTACCAAGCCAAAGAGGCCGGGCGCAATCAGGTCATCCTGGCGACCGAGCCGCCACAATCAAAAGACACCATCAAAATTCCGACCGCTAACCTAGTACGCCTCGTTTGGCACAAAGGCTACGAATGCGGCAATGGGGTCATTGATGCACAACACCGTACCTTGTTCCAAGACGCCAATGTCTTACTCAACGCCCTACTGGAAAAAAGCGACAATTTAAGCATTGCCCCCCTGATTACGAGGCTGATGAACGACATTACCAGGCATTTTTCCGACGAAGAAGCCATTTTCAGTAAAACAGCCTTTCCGAGCGCCGAAAAACATATCGCCACCCATCGGCAGCTGCTCAACCAGGCCAATTCGCTGATCGACCGTTTCCACGACAACGCCCTTAACTTTGGCGAACTCTTCGATTTTCTGGCGCACACCGTCGTCGCCCAACACATGCTCCATGAAGACCGCGAGTTCTTTCCTTACCTGCCGTTACATGACTAAAACCCAATGGTGCAGAAAACCGCTCGTCGCCGCCAACTTTTCGCTACACTTGTAAACCTCTACCCTACGTCATAAACCGACAACGCAAAGGACACAATCCCGAGCGTACCGCTTGGCACTTCTCACAACGCGTCCGCAAGCCATGACCGTAACCGCAAATCACCTTGCTCAAACGAGTCCCCAAGCCTTCCGCCCAACAACCCGGTGCACGGCAATAAAAACCGCTGAGCACAAAATGAGGGGGGTCACTTCATGAACGACAATGACGAGCCCTTCGAATGGCTGGAAGACGAACCAAGTCGATCAAATAACGGTGCTGCCGCGGCCATTCACCCGTGGAAAATCCTGATCGTCGACGACGATGAAGATGTGCATAACGCAACCTGCCTGGCCCTGCGCAATATCCAGTACCACGATCGGCCGCTGGAACTGCTTTCCGCCTATTCGGCAGCAGAAGGTTTTGCCATGCTACTGGCGCATCCGGACATCGCCATGGTGCTGCTTGATGTGGTGATGGAAACAGACGATGCGGGATTGCGCCTGGCCGCCGAGATTCGCGAAAAGCTGGATAACTCGCTGGTCAGAATTGTGTTACGAACCGGTCAACCGGGGCATGTTCCGGAAGAACGCGCAATCATTGAATATGACATCAATGACTACAAGGCCAAATCGGAACTCACCGCCAGAAAGCTCTTCGTCGCCGTCATCTCGTCACTACGTGCTTACGAAGGACTGGTCACCATCGACACCTGGCGACAAGGGCTGCATCGAATTCTTCAAGCCACGGAAAATCTCTACCAGCACACTTCTCTGGAAAGTTTTTCCTCAGGTTTCTTGTCGCAACTCTCGACGGTTCTCGGTGTTGAAACCGAGGCTTTACTGTTCGCCAAACTCGAAGGCGACAGCAACAACGACCCATCCAGCTTCAGGCTTTTTGCCGGAACGGGGCAATACGCCGATCTGCTTGAAGAGAACCGCTGGACTCCCAGTCATCCTTTGTATCCGGTAGTCAAAACAGCTTTTGAGCAGGAGCAGACCGACTTCCCGCCACCTTTTCACGCACTGCAATTCCTTACGCAACATCGCTGCCGCATTCTGGTACTGATTGCCTCCGCCTGGCCTCTGGAATCGTTCCAGATCGACCTCTTGGGCGTTTTCTGCGGCCGCATGGCTTCCGCCTTCGACAACCTCAATCTCTACAACGAACTGGTCGACTCCAACCAATCGAAAACACAGGCTCTGGTCGAACTAGCCAAGGCGAAAGAGGCTGCGGAAGCGGCCAACATCGCCAAGAGCGCCTTCCTGTCGAACATGAGCCACGAAATCCGGACACCGATGAATGCCATCCTGGGGATGACACATATCCTGCTCGAGGAAGGCATCTCTCCGGAACAAGCCGAGCGCATCAGCAAAATCGACACGGCCGGCAAGCATCTGCTAGGCCTCATCAACAACATACTCGACCTCTCCAAGATCGAAGCCGGCAAGTTCACGCTCTCCAACGAACCGATCACCCTCTGCGGCCTGATTGACAATGCCTGTTCGATCATCAGCGAACGCGCAAAATCCAAGGAATTGGAAATCCGTACCCAATGCAACAACATTCCGCCCAATCTGCTGGGCGACCCGACACGGATGCTGCAAGCCCTGCTCAACTACGCCACCAACGCCGTCAAGTTCAGCGACAAGGGATGCATCACCCTGCGAGCGACTCTGCAAGAAGAAGACGCCGATTCAGCGCTCGTCCGCCTGGAAGTTCAGGATCAGGGGATCGGCATTGAAGCCGAGGCCATTCCAAAACTGTTCACCGCCTTCGAACAAGCCGACAACTCCTTGACCAGAAAATATGGCG
>CAZZDF010000353.1:0-2394 GCA_964652915.1 uncultured Propionivibrio sp.
TCATCGGCGATGATCAGGACAATATGATCGCCTTCCTGGCGAGCCTCAAGCCGCACAATACTCTTGGCCGGCTTGCCTGCTGCCAGACGTTCCTCGGCCGACTCAACGCCATGATCAACGGCATTACGAACCAGGTGAACCAAAGGATCGGCCAAGTCTTCAATCATCGTCTTGTCAACTTCGGTCTCTTCACCGACCAAAGACAATTCAACGTCTTTGCCGAGCTGGCGGGCGAGGTCACGAGCAATCCGCGGGTATTTCTGGAACAAACGTCCGATCGGCTGCATCCGCGTCTTCATCACGGAATTCTGCAAATCAGACACCAGCAAGTCGAGCTGGCTCACCGCCTGATCAAGGGCATGCAAGGTATCGGTATCGTTCCTGCCGGCCAGAATGTCGGCACGCAAACTGGTGAGACGGTTTTTGGTCAAGCCGATCTCGCCGGACAGGTTAAGCACCTGATCCAAGCGGGCGGTATCAACGCGGATGGTCGACTCACGCGTCGCGGCTTTTTCTTCAACCCGCCGACCTGAGCCAGCGCCCGAACCAGTCGCAGCCAGCCGATCGGATTCCCGACGGCCTTCCGGCGGATAATGCGGAGTGACCACTGGCGCCGCCACAACGACAGCCCCTTCAGCCGCCGGCTTCACTTCTTTCTCTACCTCGGGAGCCACTGCAGCCGCCGGCTGTCCGGTAACGGCACTATGCAATGCCTGCCAATCGGGCTCCGACGTCGCAGATGCAGAAGCTGGAGCGGCTGCGGCTGGCGCTGCCTCGGCTTGCACAGCGGGTTCCGGAGACGCTACCGGAGCGGGCTCTGCCGCGGGTGCAGCCACTGGAGCCGCTTCCTCTTGAACCGCCGGGCGTCTCCCCTCAAGCGCGGCTCGCAGCGCAGCGATCAGCTCCGGCTCAGCCGGACGAGGCTGACAGGCCTGAGCCAATTCACCAAACATATTACGAACGCCTTGGGTCGCCGCCATGATGGTATCCATCAATTCCGGCGTCAAATGCATCTCGGCATTACGCAATTTGTCAAAGAGGTTTTCAGTCAAATGGCAAAGCGTCACCAGTTCCGTCGCATTGAGGAAACCCGCTCCGCCCTTGATAGTGTGAAAGCCCCGGAATATGTCGTTAAGCAGACGTCGATCCTCTGGTGTCTTTTCCAGATCCACCAGTTTGTTATCGACGTCGGACAGCATGTCGCTGGCCTCTTGCAGGAAATCCTGCAGAAGGTCTTCCATTCCGGAAAAATCACTCATTTCATTCCTCCTAGAAGCCTAGGCTTTCGAGCAAATCGTCAACTTGCTGCTGGCTCGCAACGACGTCAGTACGCCCTTCGGCGTTGATTACCGGGCCATTCAACAAGCTCTCGACGGACTCCGTACGTTTTTCGCCGGGCATTGTCTCGATCAGCACTGCCATCAGTTGCGACTCGAGGTCCTGCGCCAACGCAATCACCTTCTTGATCACCTGCCCGGTCAAATCCTGGAAATCCTGAGCCATCATGATTTCCATCAGCTGATCCTTGGTCGCGGCAGTTCGCTGCGGCAGAGCCGTTTTTACAAACGCGCGGGTTTCCGAAGCCAACAATTTGAATTCATCAATACTCAACTTGTTGTCGTACAGCGCATCCCATTTCACCGCCAGCAAAGCCGCTCCCGTTTCAAGCTCTTCCTGCAAAGGATTGGCGATGTCCGTAGCGTTCAAAACCTTGCATGCGGCCTGCTCGGTCAAGTTGGCAATATAGGCAAGGCGGTCTTTTGCGTCGGGAAGGACAGAAACCGTCTTTTCAATCAGCTTGTCGTAACCGAGCTGCCCCAAGGTATCGTGCAACTGGCGGGCCATGACACCCACCTTCTGAAACACTTTCTCCTGAACAGGCCATTCTCCCGATGCTTCAGCCGATTCAGCCTCCCTCGCCTTCGCTGCCGCCAGTTTCTTGGAAACCGAGTCAAACAAAGCCTGCAGGTCGTTTGAATCCTCAGTTGAATCATCGCTTTCAAGAGCCTGCTTCAGCAACGACGGCTTTGCCGCAGCGGCAGGTTCGGGCTGCGGTTCCGGCGCGGGAGCAGCGGCTTTTGTCGTACCGCTCGCAATGCTGTCGAAGAGAGCCTCGAGTTCGCTTGAATCTCCGGATGCTGTGTCGCTCATTTCAAACACCCATCTTGTCAAAGATTTTCTGAAGTTTTTCCGCCAATGTCGCTGCAGTAAATGGCTTGACGATATAACCACTGGCGCCCGCCTGTGCAGCAGCGATGATGTTCTCCTTCTTGGCTTCGGCGGTAATCATCATCACCGGCAAATCCTTCAGGGTCGCTGACGCACGAATCGCCTGCAACAGCTGTAGACCATCCATATTCGGCATGTTCCAGTCCGTCACGACAAACTCGAAGC
>CAZZDF010000354.1:0-2392 GCA_964652915.1 uncultured Propionivibrio sp.
TTGAAGGGGAAGGTCGAGGCGTACACGCTGCTGCAGCCGGTCGAGTTGGCGATCACCGCGCCGGACGGGCCGTTGCCGGTCGGGCCGCCTTCGTAGAGGTAGAGGCGTTTTTCGAGGGCGGCAATGAGCGCGCCGATGCGTTCCTTGCGGGCTTTTTCCTTGGCCGGGAGCGAGGCCTGCTTGTCGGTGAGCGCGGCGATCAGCGCTTCGAGTTCGGCGATATGGTCTTGCCGGCGTTTTTCGGTGATCGCGTGGTTGGTGGCCATCACCAGACGGATCGCCGTGACTTCGCCGCAACCGCGACAGCCGCCGTGACCGCCGGTGGTCGAATAATAGTTGCTGCGGTCGAGCAGCAGGCGCTTGATTTCGCCGCCGGCCTCAACGGCCTCGTCGAAGAAGCGGGCCGGCGTGTTGGGCATCTTGCTCATGAAGCTGAAACGGCTTTGCAGACGACCCAGCAAGGGGCCATCCTGGTCGCCGGCGGTCAGCGCGCCGGGGCCGCAGACGTCGATGCATTCGAGGCAGCCGGTGCACTTCCACGGGTCGATATTCACGCCAAACAGGCCGCCGGTGCCCGGCGTGGCCTTTTCCATGGCGTCGAAGAAGGGGCGTGTGCGGGCCACCGGGTAATCGGCGAGCCGATCGACGAGCTTGCTGAAATTGGCGAGCAGCGTGGCCTGTTTGGTCGGCAGTTTGCCGGCCGCTTCGGCAACGAGTTCGTGGAAGGCGCGTGCTTCCTTGCTCTGCCGGTAGGCTTCGCGCACCGCTTCGGCAATCGCATAAACCTGGCCGCGCATGGCTTCACGCTGCGCTTCGCTGATCGCCAGCTCGCGGATGCCGGTGAGCAGCAGGTCGTGGATTTCATGCACGGAGTTCGGAATGGCGGCGTCCGGGCAGACCAGCGTGCACTCCATGCAGCCGGTGCACAAATCCGGGTTGAAAATCGGAACGGCGCGGCGGAACAGGCCCTTGTCCTTCGCCGCGGCGGTGCCGGCCGGCATGAACAGGCCAGTGCCGGGCAGTACCGGGGCTTCGGCGATGGTGCCTTCGCGGAAGGGTTTGGCGATCATTTCGTCGAAGTACTCGCGATCGAACATGCCGGCGCAGCCGCCCGATTCGGCCGTCTGGCACATCGAGGCGGAGAGCGAAACGTTGTGCAGGGCAATCGGCGCAGGCTTGGCGTCGATCTTGGCGAAGCTGGCACTTTCGTAATCCACCTTGCAGGTGGATTCGATCCCTTCGCGGATGACGGCCATATTGCCTTCGACGACGGCTTCGCCCTTGCTGCCGAACTTCTTGGCAATCTGCTTGCGAATCTTTTCCAGCATGGCCTTGGGTGAGGCGTGGCCGGCAACCTCTTTGACATGGCCGGCGACCGCGCCGATGAAGGCAATACCCATCATGCGCGTGGCCAGTTCCGGCGTCGGCGCGTTGCGCTTGGCGACGGCAAAGGCATCGACGATGTAGAAGTTGATCTTCTTCTCGCGGATGGTCTTGCGTGCCTGCAATGGCAGTTCCTGCCAGACTTCTTCCGGCGTGGCGTTCGATTGCAGGATGAAGGTGCCGCCAACCGCCAGGCCGCGCAGCGGGTTGGTGTGGTTGTAAGCGCGGTGGTCGGGCGAGATGACGACTTCAACGTCCTCCAGCTCGGCATTGGTGATCTTGATCGGCTCGGGGCTCAAGGTAATGTAGAAGTTGGTCGGTGCGCCGCTCTTTTCGGAGCCGTATTTCGGTGCCGACTTCGAGTGCATGTCCAGCACGCCGGCGAGGATGTCGGTGAGCAGCTTGCCCGACGCGATGGTGCCGTAGCCGCCGACCGAGTGGAAGCGCACGCGGAAGGCCGAATCGGGCAGCAGACGCGGGTTTTCGCCGGTTTCCAGCGCCATCTTGACCGTCTCGGGGTAGGCTTCCTTGAGACGCTTTTGCAGCTCGGCCACGCGGGGTGTCGGCGTTTTCGAGAAGAACTGCGAGCCGAGGTAGATCAAGGGCGCGCCATTGCCGTCTTCCATGTTCTTGAACGCGGCGATCAGGTGGCGCGGCTGCAGGTCGTGGCCGCCGAGGCCGAAGATCGCCGTGGTCAGCCGCGGCATGGCCTTGATTGCCGGGATGTCGGCATGGCGGACTTTGTCGGCGTTTTCCCGGCCTTTGAACAGGGCTTGCGTAACCAGCGTGGTCAGCGCCGTCTGGTCCGAGCGTTCGAGCACGGTGACGGCTTTCTTGCCGGCCAGCGCGGCGACCACTTCGGCTTCCGGGAAGGGCTGCAGCAGCTTGATCGACACCACGCCGACCTTGTGCCCCTTGCTGCGCAGGTAGGTGACGACTGCTTCGGCGTCGTCGGTGACCGAGCCGAGGCCGACCATGACGGTGTCGGCGTCGTCGCACATGAAGGTAT
>CAZZDF010000355.1:0-2389 GCA_964652915.1 uncultured Propionivibrio sp.
ACCTGATTCAGGAAGGCAATATCGGCCTGATGAAAGCCGTGAAGCGCTTTGATCCTTCGCATGGCGTGCGTTTGGTGTCTTTTGCCATTCACTGGATCAAGGCCGAGATTCACGAATACGTGCTGAAGAACTGGCGCATGGTCAAGGTGGCGACGACCAAGGCGCAACGCAAGCTGTTCTTCAACCTGCGCAGCATGAAGTCGGGGACGGAGTCCTTGTCGCCGGATCAGGTGGCCGATATCGCGCATCAGCTGAGGGTCAAGCCGGAAGAAGTCGTCGAAATGGAAACGCGGCTGACCGGTCACGATCTGGCGCTCGAATCGGGCAACGACGATGAAGATACTTTTGCGCCGATTGCCTATCTGGAAGACAGTCGCAGTGAGCCGACGCATGTGCTCGAAGCGCGTGATCACGACTATTTGCAGAGTGATGGTTTGCAGACGGCGCTGGCCAGTATCGACGAGCGTAGCCGTCGCATTGTCGAAGCACGCTGGCTTTCCGAAGAGCCGGCGACCTTGCACGATCTGGCGGCCGAGTATGGCGTTTCGGCCGAGCGGATTCGGCAGATTGAGGCCAAGGCTTTGCAGAAGATGCGTGCCAACCTGACGCCGCTGCTTAACTGACCCAGTCGTTTTAAAGCACCTAAACGCCCTTCTTTCCTGAAGTTCAGGGAAGAAGGGCGTTGTTTTTGGTTGGCAGTTCGATAAGCACCTCCAGGCCGCCGCCAGTCGCTTCGCCGAGCGTTACTTTCCCGCTGCAAGCGACGATGATGCGCCGCACGATGGCCAGTCCGAGGCCACAACTGCCGCGAGTGGCGCGTGCCGGATCGATCTGGGCAAAGGCTTCGAGGGCGCGGGCGTGTTGTTCTTTCGCAATGCCCTTGCCGTGGTCGCGTATGCGCAGGCTGACGGTTTGCGGCCGCTCGACGGTAAGCGTGATTTCGACGGGCGGCTCGCCGTATTGCAGGGCATTGTCGATCAGATTGTCGAGCAGGCGTTGCAGGTTGCCGTGGGCGATCGCTACCAAGCACTGCGCTGCCGCTTCGCTGACCGAAATTTCCAGTGGGCGACCGAGTTCGCGATGGCGCGCTACCTCGTTGCTGACAGCATCGGCGATCAGTATGGGTGCAGCCGGCTCGGCGTCCTTTGCCTCGCTGCGCAGGAAGGACAGGCATTGCCCGACGATTCGTTCCATATCGTCGGCGTCCCGTGTTAGTCCTTCGCGTTCGGCGTCGTTGTCGAGTAAGGCTAGCCGCACGCGCAGGCGGGCCAGCGGGGCGCGCAGGTCATGGGTCAGCCCGGCGAGCATTTCCTGACGTTCGGCGTCGGCCTCGGCAAGTTGCTGGAGCATGGTGTTATGCCGTTCAGCGAGCTTTCGTACTTCCTTGGGCCCTTCGGGGGAAACGGTCCGGGCGCTGCCGTCGCCAGTAGCCGAGACCGCTTCGCCGAGGCGGGCCAGTGGGCCGACGATGCTACGCACGAAGAGCCCGGCAATCAGTAACAAAGCGGCCAGGACACCGGCCAGCCACCACCACAGATCGTGCGGCAGTCTTTGTGGTTCGAAGCGCGGCGGGGGAAGCTCCAGCCACCATCGTTCTTCACCGGCCATGAAGCCGATCCATAAGGCATCGCGTTGATCGGTATCGGCAGCGCGCAGAATCACCGGTTCGCCAAGACGTTGGCCAAGATGTTGAGCCAGGCGTTTGGCGAAGCGAAACTCCGGCTCGTGTTGCGGAACGGAATCGCCGTCTGGGTGGAGTTGCAGCCACTGTTCGCCGACATCCGCGTCTTCAAGGCGATGCCGTGTTTCGTCGTCCAGTCCAGGCAGAATGGCTTGTAGTAGGCGGATCTGCCCGGCGACAAACTGGGTGGTTTGCCGCATGTGGGCGATCTGCCCGTTGTGCAGAACAATCGAGAAGGTGGCGTATTCGGCGATGGCGATAACGGCGATGACCAGCAGCACGGTGCGTGCGGCAAGCGAATCCGGAAAAAAGCGGAGCGCTTTCAACTTTTATGCTCCTCGGCGTGTTGTCCGTCGGGAACAAATACGTAGCCGACACCCCATACCGTTTGCAGGTAGCGCGGATGCGTTGGGTCGTTTTCAAGCAGGCGGCGCAGGCGGTGAATTTGCACGTCGATGGCACGATCGAAGGATTCGCTTTCTTCTCCGCGCGTCAGTTCCAGCAGTCGCTCGCGTTTCATCGGCCGATTGGCGTTGCTCACCAGGGCATTGAGCAGCGCGTATTCACCGCTGGTAAGCGCAACCACTTCATCGTTGCGTGAAAGCTGTCGCGTTGCGCGATCCAGACTCCACTCGCCAAAACGGATGATGCCACCTTTGGCATCCGGAGCGGCAGCGGAAGGTACGCCGCGGCGCAACACTGCTTCGA
>CAZZDF010000356.1:0-2369 GCA_964652915.1 uncultured Propionivibrio sp.
GTCAGCACGTCATTGACGCTCATGGCCACCAGATCAATACCCACCGTATCGTGACGATTCAGTTCTACCGCCAGTTTGAGCTTGGTGCCCACGCCGTCGGTGCCGGAAACCAGTACCGGCTCGCGGTAGCGTTTGGGCACTTCGAACAAGGCACCAAAGCCGCCCAGATTACTAAGCACACCGTCGCGCAAGGTTTTTCCGGCCAGAGGCTTGATGCGTTCGACGAGTGCATCGCCGGCATCGATATCGACGCCGGCATCCCGATAGGAAAGTGCCGGATTCGACTTCTGATCCATGATCTCCCTTTCCCGAATGAGGCCGAACAGCAATTGAAGCGGACGCCGTAGTGTAAAATGCGCGGCTTGTCCGAAAGACTGCGGATTCTATCCGAAATGACCGCCTTTCATGTTGCCAGCACCATATAACATTAAGCACGCCCCACTACCCACCCACGCGTCCTGATGCGACAGCTGATCCTCGACTTATTGCCCGAAGCTCCTCCTTCTTTCGACAACTTTGTTGCCGGCGGCAATGCCGATGCGCTCACCGGACTGGCTGCCTGGCTCGCCCCGGAGAACAAGGAGCCCTCTATACTGTTATGGGGGGAAAGCGGCTCAGGCAAAACGCACTTGTTGCGCGCCAGCGGCGCCTGCTATACCGATGCCGGCGCCGCCCCGGCCTTGTCCGGCATCGACGAGAACTCCCTGTTTCACGCGATAGACAACGTCGAGGCGCTGAACGGCGAAGGGCAAATCGCGCTCTTCAACCTGTTCAACCGCCTGCGCGCCGCCGGCGGCCGCCTGCTCACCGCCGCCAGTCAGGCACCGCTGCACCTTTCCTTGCGCGAGGACCTGCGTACCCGGCTCGGTTCCGGTCTGATCTACCGCCTGCACTGCCTGACCGATCAGGACAAGCGTACGGCGCTGGCCTCGCTCGCCGAAGCCCGCCGGCTGCGCCTGCCGCCCGAAGCGCTCGACTACCTGCTGGCGCGCGCACCGCGCGACATGCGCAGCCTGGCCGCGCTGCTGATGGCACTGGACCGTTACTCGCTGGAACACAAACGGCCGATCACGCTGCCCCTGCTGCGCGAAGTCCTGCTCACCCCTTGCCTTGAATCAACACCATAAACTTCGGGAAACCACCATGCACCTTGCCCTGTTTGATCTCGACAACACGCTGCTCGCCGGCGACAGCGATTACGAATGGACGCAACACCTGCTCAGCAAAGGCATTCTCGACCGGGAAACCTTCGAAGCGCGCAACCAGGAGTTTTACGAACAATACAAAGCCGGCAGGCTGAATATAGTCGAGTTCCTCGACTTTCAGCTGCAATCCCTGGCGCGCAACTCACGCGCCGATCTCGAAGCCTGGCATGACGAATTCATGGCCGAGCGCATCCTGCCGATTCTCGGCCCAAAATCGCGCGAGCTCGTCAAACGCCATCAGGACGCCGGCGACCTGTGCGCCGTCGTCACCGCCACCAACAGCTTCGTCACCGGCCCGATCTGCCGGGAACTGGGCATTGACCACCTGATCGCCACCATCGCCGCGCAGGAAAACGGACAATTCACCGGCAAACCACGCGGAACGCCATCGTTCCGCGAAGGCAAGATCGCCCGTGTCGAAAGCTGGCTGGAGTCCATCGGGCTGTGGTGGAGCAGTTTCGAGCGCTCGTGGTTCTACAGCGATTCGCTCAACGACCTGCCGCTCCTGTCAAAGGTCAGCGACCCAGTGGCCGTCGATCCGGACGACACCCTGCACGCCCACGCCACCAACGAAGGCTGGAAAATCATGAGTTTGCGCGACAAAACGGCGCTAGCCTGAAAACGCGAAAATCCTCCGTACAAACTCGGCTATCATGCTGATTTTTTTGCCGCACCGTAAGAAAACCATAACTCAACGATGATTCGTAAATTCATTTCCCGCGTCCTTGGCCGCAAGTCGCCGGGGCGCTCCGGAGAACCGGCCGTCATCAGCGCCGCCAAACACGGCATCCGCCGCGAGGACATCAGCAGCGGCAGCCGGCGCACCGTCGAAACCCTGCAACAGCACGGCTACAAAGCCTATGTCGTCGGCGGTGCGGTACGCGACCTGCTCGCCGGTCTAAAGCCCAAGGATTACGACGTCGCAACCAACGCCACGCCAGAGCAGGTTCGCCATTGTTTCCGCCGCTCGCGCATCATCGGCCGCCGCTTCCAGATCGTGCACGTCCTGATGGGCGCAGAAACCATCGAAGTCACCACCTTCCGCGGCCATCACAGCGAAGGGCTGCATGCCGGCAACCGGGCGCAGACCGATGCGCACGGACGCCTCTTGCGCGACAACGTTTTCGGCAGCGAGAAGGACGATGCCGCACGGCGCGACTTCAC
>CAZZDF010000357.1:0-2366 GCA_964652915.1 uncultured Propionivibrio sp.
GCCCAACAGGCACTGGCCAAGGCCGAAGCCGGCGTCATCGTGCTCCTGCGCCGCCCCGAACACTGCGACGACCTCCTCGCCGCACTGCGCGAGCAAACACCGGCGCAGCACCCGGCCGCCAAGTGGGATCCACGCATTTACGGCATGGGCGCACAAATCCTGCGCGACCTCGGCGTGCGCAAGATGAAGCTGATGTCCAGCCCGCGCCGCATGCCGAGCATGACCGGCTTTGACCTGGACGTCACCGGCTACCTGACCTCACCGTCCGAAATCTAATCATCCCCATATCCGACCTAGAGAGAGGAAGCACTGACATGGCTCGCTACGAAAACATTTTTGAGTACGACTCCGCCCTTGCCGGTGCCGGGATGAGCGTCGGCATCGTCATGGCCCGCTTTAACCAGGATATCGGCGAAGGGCTGCTGTCAGCCTGTACGGCGGAACTGCACCGCCTGGGCGTCGCTGATAGCGACATCGAGATTGCCACCGTTCCCGGCGCCCTTGAAATCCCGCTGGCCCTGCAAACAATGGCGCAAAGCGATCGCTTTGACGCGCTGATTGCCCTCGGCGCCGTCATCCGCGGAGAAACCTATCACTTTGAAGTCGTCTCCAACGACTCCTGCCGCGGCGTCATGGAAGTGCAGCTCGACACGGGCATCCCCATCGCCAACGGCATCCTGACCTGCGAAAACGACGACCAGGCGCTTGTCCGCACCCAGCAAAAAGGAACGGACTGTGCCCAAGCCGCCGTCGAAATGGCCAATCTGATCCGCGCCATCGGAGAACGGCAGGTATGAGCAAGACACCCGAAAACACCGGTTCAAGCGGCAAGGAAAAAGCCGCCGCCAAATCACCGCGCCGTCGCGCCCGTGAATTCGCCCTGCAAGGGCTTTATCAGTGGCAACTCAGTGGCAACGACGAAGCCGCCATCGAAGCGCATCTTGCGGATATTTCAGGGTTCGACAAGGCCGACCGCCAATTCTTTACCGGCCTGCTGCGCGGCGTGCTGGCCCAACAAGCGGAATTGCAGGAACAGCTCCAATCCTTCCTCGACCGCCCGTTCACCGAACTCTCGCCGATCGAATCGAGCGTCATGCTGGCCGGCGCCTATGAACTCGCCAACTACCCGCAAACGCCCTACCGCGTGATCATCAATGAAGCCATTGAGCTGACCAAGGGCTATGGCGGCACCGACGGCCACAAATACGTCAACGGCGTCCTCGACAAACTGGCCGCCAAACTGCGCCCGGTCGAAGTCGAGGCCAAACGCGCAGCAAAGGCGAAAGGCTAAGCGCCTTAACACAGAGGAATAACGAGATTCACCGAACGGGTAAATCACTGTTATTTACCCTCTTCGTCTGTTACTTCTCTGTGCTCCGAGTGTTGAAAGAGGTAACAACACGTGCCCTCCGAATTTGACTTGATCGCCCGCTACTTTGCCCGCCCCACGCCGCAAGCGGTGCTCGGCCCGGGCGACGATTGCGCCTTGCTGGCGCCTTCAACGGGCATGGAACTGGCGATCACCACCGACATGCTCGTCGCCGGCACGCATTTTTTTGCCGATACCGACCCAACCCAACTGGGCTGGAAAACCCTTGCCGTTAACCTCTCCGACCTCGCGGCTATGGGCGCAAAGCCCCGCTGGGTGCTGCTCGCCGGCAGCCTGCCGGAAGCGGACGAAGCATGGCTGGCGGCCTTTGCCGATGGGCTGTTTGCCTGCGCCAAACGCTACGCCGTAGACCTCATCGGCGGCGACACCACGCGCGGCCCGCTCAATCTGTGCGTCACCGCGCTCGGCGAAGTACCTGCCGGCAAAGCCCTGCGCCGCGATGGTGCCCGCCCCGGTGACGATCTATGGATTTCGGGACACCCCGGCCTGGCCGCGCTAGGCCTGGCACAGCTGCAAAACAAAACCAAGTTGCCGGAACCCCTCAAAACCCGTTGCATTACCGCCCTGCAACGCCCTCTGCCGCGCATTGAACTCGGGCAAGCCTTGCAAAACGGGTCGCTGGCCAATTCGGCCATCGACGTTTCCGACGGCCTACTCGGCGACCTCGGACACATCGCCGAACGTTCCGGCGTCACCGCCGAAGTCGTCGCCGCGCAGCTTCCCTGCCTGCCCGGCGGCGTCGATCCAGCTCTCGCACGCCAGACGCAGCTCACCGGCGGCGACGACTACGAACTGATCTTCTCGGCCTCACCCGACAAACGCAGCGCAATTGCCAAACTGGCTGCCGAGCTTGACTTACCGCTCTGGCGTATCGGCCAAATCAGCGAAGCAACGGGAAACTGCGGAGGTACGGTCAAACTCCTCGACGACAACGGGCACGATACGCCGCTCACTTACAAAGGCTTCGATCACTTCG
>CAZZDF010000358.1:0-2361 GCA_964652915.1 uncultured Propionivibrio sp.
ACCCTCGTCGGTCAGGGGAGCGGTCGTCTCGAACGCCATTTCTTTCACGCTAAAACGTGGGCCAGGCTAGCGTAGATCTCGTAGCTGTCTTCTTGCACGAAATTGATGGCGGCGCCCGCTCCGGAGAGACAATAATGGTTCTTGCCCGTAGCGTTGGTAATGGCGCCAGTCCATACCTGTTTGTGTAACTCGATGCAACCGCCGTCGAAGAATCCGATTAGCTGGGTGCCGGGCGTGAAATCGTACCGACCTTCCAGCGTCAGTAGATTCCCTTGGTCGCCGGAAGCCTCCCCAACCGGATAGGCGCGCACACCGCTGGGGCCTCCCAGAATGAATTTTTGCGAGGAATCGAGATTTCCATCTGCAAGCTGACCTCGGAATGAGGCAAATAGCGTTAGTTTATCCGTCAGTTTTTGTAAACGAGCCACGGAATAGGTGGCTCGCGTGAAACTGCCCGCCGTCTTGGGGCCGGTGGCATCGACTACAGAAAGCAGATCGGATAGGTTGACGTCGCCGCCGGTCAATAACAGATTGGCTCCTGTCATGCCGCCTCCGCCAAAGCCGTCCATGAAGCTACCGTTGATTCCTGCTGTTGCGACTTTTAGGTCCCGATCCAGAGGTGGTGAGCCTCCGGCTTCGTCTTGTAGTTCAATCACTTCGCCATTCATGCTGAGCCAGATACTGTTTTCACGGGTACGCAGTAGCGGGTAGCTTAATCCCCCATTGAAGGCGCTGGATTTGCCCTTGGCGTTCAGGCTCGAAAAGTCGCCACCGAGTCGGTAATTCATCCCCGTCCACGACAATGAGGCGGTTAGCCCGTTGAAACCTATCGGTAACGTGGCCGAAATGCGCCCCTGGTTTAGGTGTTCGGCACCGGTGTAGGAAACACTGAGTTGTTCGCCATGACCAAAGGGGTCATTCAGGGTAAGTAGTGCATTGCCACGTGCGGTGCCGGTATATCGGTCTCCGTAATTGTCAGCTGAAAGTAGCCCCGTGACGAGTTTTCCCTCTTCGGCGTGGATAAGGACACGAGCAGCCCCAGGGGTGTCTCCGCGCTCCAGTGAAGCCTTGGCCTTAATCCCTGGTAGGTCATTGATTAGCAGTACTGCGCGTTCGAGTTCTTCGTTGCGCAAAACAGACCCTTCGGGAACGGCTGAATTGGCAATTTTCTGCAAGAACGAGGGATCTATGCGGGTAGATAGCTTGAGTTCAATCGCTACACTACCGTCGATTTTACCGATTTGAATGGCAATTTCGATTGATCCGGAAGTAACGTCTTGGCGGGGTAGATAAGCACGCGCCAGCAAGTAGCCCTTTTTTTCACGCAGGTAATTGGTGATTTCTGCCACCAGGGCATCCAGATCAGCAAAGGAAAGTGTTTTGCCAATTTGCGCTTTGACCAGATCCTGCAATTCGGCTTCTGTTACCAAGCCCTCACTACCGCTAAAGCGGAATTCCTTTACCGTGACTCGGGCTGATGTATCCGTTAGAGGTCCCTGATCAATACCTTCTTCTCGCTGAGGGGGCGGCAAACGATCCGGTAGCGTCGAGCTGGGCTGGCGCTGTTCATTGAACAGCGTGCCTGCATTGGGGGGGGCGCCAAGAGCCGATCCTCCTAATAAACAAGAGGAAATCATTAAGCATAGCGCTGGTTGTCGAAGTCTTGGCATAGGAGGAGAAACTCGATAAATGAATGAGTCGTAGAGATTGAGTAGTATTTGTCCGGATATTTCCCCACCCGTATATCGAAGTCAAGCACTAATCTGAATTGACAAATTAAATTTGCTCAGTACTCGTGCGCCTGTGAAGGGGGCCTCTGAATGTTGCTAATTTCGACGATGTGTACTGTCACGCAGTCCGATTGATGCAACATCGCAACCTGCGTCAACTGGCGATCTTGCAAGCACGAGGCGATTGCTAAGCTGTTCGAGCAGAAAACGTCACCAATACCGGCGATTCCGCCGCCGCTCGTCGAACCGGCCGATGAGGTGGTTGAATCGCCCCGGGTTTCGTAGATGCTCGGAGGTTTAAGTGCAGGCGTACTCTGCCTGTGCTGCGAGTTGCGAACAATACCGTTCCTTTGCTTCGGCGGGTGGGATGTATCCGATGGGTTCAAGCAAACGTTGGTGATTGAACCAAGTCACCCATTCAAGCGTGGCTAGTTCGACAGCCTCGACGGTTTTCCAAGGGGCTCGGCGATGAATCAATTCGGCCTTGTAAAGACCGTTGATGGTTTCAGCCAGGGCATTCGTAGCTGTCCCTTGCTACCGACAGAAGGTTCAATTCCGGCATCGGCCAGACGCTCTGGTATAGCGGATGGAAACATACTGCGATCCCCGATCTGAATGATG
This sequence comes from uncultured Propionivibrio sp., assembly GCA_964652915.1. Taxonomy (GTDB): domain Bacteria; phylum Pseudomonadota; class Gammaproteobacteria; order Burkholderiales; family Rhodocyclaceae; genus Propionivibrio. Next base: position 2,352 of record CAZZDF010000358.1, read on the forward strand.
AATCAGTGGA
>CAZZDF010000359.1:0-2321 GCA_964652915.1 uncultured Propionivibrio sp.
CAGTTCAGCCATATTCTCGACTTCATGATCATGATGCCGCTCGGCCCGATCCTGATGCGTACCTTCGGGATCGGAACTCATGAGTTCGGCTTGCTGGTTGCTTCCTACAGTTTTAGCGCGGCGACTTCCGGCATTTTGGCGGCGACCTTTGTCGATCGTTTTGAACGCAAGCGCCTGTTGCTGATCCTGTTTTCCTTGTTTGGGCTGGCTACGCTGGCCTGCGGGTTAGCGCCAAATTACGCCATGTTGCTGGTGGCACGCGGTCTGGCCGGGGCTTTCGGCGGAGTCATGGGAGCGATGGTGCAGACGATGATCGGCGACGCTATTCCCTACGCCCGGCGTGCCAAGGCCAGTGGATTGGTGGCGACCGCGTTTTCGATTTCGACGGTGGCCGGGGTGCCGTTTTCGCTGTGGCTGGCCAATCTGTTGAACTGGCGCGCGCCGTTTCTGGTCATTGCGCTGCTCAGTTTGGCCTTTATTCTGGTTGGCGTCAGGGTGCTGCCGGAATTCCGCCAGCATCTGGGTAAGGAACAGCGTGCTCATCTGCTGTCGGCAAGTTTTGCGGTGCTCGGCGACGCGAATCATCTGCGAGCCCTGTTGTTTTCGGCGCTGCTTATCTTCTCGGGATTTACGGTGATTCCTTACATCACGGTTTATGCCGTAAGCAATGTCGGTATTGCCCAGCAAAGCATCCCGATCATTTATCTGGCCGGTGGTGCGGCGACCTTGTTTACCGCGCGCTTGATCGGCCATACGGCGGACAAGCACGGCAAGGTCGAAATCTATCGCGCCGTGGCTCTGGCAACCCTTGTGCCTTTGCTGTTGGTCACCCATCTTGGAGTGGTGCCGCTATGGGCATGGGTGTGCTGCACTACGGTTTTCTTTGTTTTGGTGTCGGGGCGGATGATTCCGGCGATGGCCATCATTACTTCGGCGGCGCAGCCCAGTTTGCGCGGTACTTTCATGTCGTTGAACGGCACGGTACAGTCGCTGGCCATGGGCTTGGCCACCACCCTGGCCGGGTTCATTACGTCGCTTGACAGTGCCGGACGGATTGTCGGCTACCGCAATGTCGGCTATGTGGCGATGTTCGCCAACCTGGTGGCGGTGGCTTTCGTTTCGCGTATCGTGTTGCACGATCGGACAGCGGCCCCGCGCTAAGCCGTCAAGGTCGTTTTGCGCTGGGTTCGCGCTATGTCCGTGCTGAATTGGGGAGAGCAGATCATGAGCAAAAAATACGTTTTGGCGCTTGATCAGGGAACCACGAGTTCGCGGGCCATTTTGTTTGATCAGGGCGGGAACTGCGTCGGCATCGCGCAAAAGGAGTTTGCCCAGCTTTACCCGAAGCCCGGCTGGGTCGAGCACGACCCGATGGAAATCTGGGGCACGCAAAGCGGCGTGGCGCGCGAGGTGCTCGATACGGTCGGCGCGCGTTCCGCCGAGGTGGCTGCCATCGGCATCACCAACCAGCGCGAAACCACGGTGGTTTGGGAAAAAGCCAGCGGTAAGCCGCTGTGCAACGCCATCGTCTGGCAATGCCGGCGCACGGCGGGGATTTGTGACGAGCTCAAGGCCAAGGGACTGGAGCCAACCATCCGCGAGCAGACCGGCCTCATCGTCGATGCCTACTTTTCGGCGACCAAGCTTAAATGGATTCTCGACAGCGTGCCCGGCGCCCGCGAGCGGGCGAAGCGCGGCGAACTGCTGTTCGGCACGATCGACACCTGGCTGATCTGGAACCTCACGCGCGGCAAGGTGCATGTGACCGATTATTCAAACGCCTCGCGCACGATGCTTTTCAACATCCAGACGCTGCAATGGGACGAAAAGCTGCTTGCCGAACTCGACATCTCCGCGTGCATGTTGCCGGAGGTGAAGCCTTCCAGCGGCGTTTATGGCCATACCGACGCCGAGCTGTTCGGCGGCGTGCCGATCCCCATTGCCGGCGATGCCGGTGACCAGCAGGCGGCACTCTTCGGTCAAGCCTGTTTTGCCGATGGCATGGTCAAGAACACCTACGGCACCGGCTGCTTCATGCTGATGAATACCGGCGAACAGCGTGTGCCGTCCAAACACGGCTTGCTGACCACCATCGCCTGGGGTGTCGACGGCAGGATCACCTATGCGCTGGAAGGCAGCATTTTTGTCGCTGGTGCGGCGATTCAGTGGTTGCGCGACGAACTCAAGCTCATCGAAAACGCCGAGCAATCCGAGGCGCTGGCCGCCGCCGTTGCCGACAGCAACGGCGTCTACGTGGTGCCGGCCTTTGTCGGGCTGGGCGCGCCGTATTGGGATATGTATGCCCGGGGCGCTATCGTTGG
>CAZZDF010000360.1:0-2317 GCA_964652915.1 uncultured Propionivibrio sp.
CGTTCTGATGTCGCACCCTTCAAGCCTCGAGTCTTTGGTCGAGGCGCTGCGCTGCTTGCCGGGAGTGGGTCCCAAATCGGCGCAGCGCATGGCTTATTACCTGATGCAGCGGGATCGGCAAGGTGCCCAGCAACTTGCCGACGCTTTGCAACTGGCACTCGGTGCGCTGCGCCATTGCCGGCGCTGCAACACCTTTACCGAAGCGGAAGTTTGCGAATTATGCCAGTCGACCAAGCGTGATCCACGGCTGCTGTGCGTGGTCGAAACGCCAGTCGATATGAACATGATGGAGCAGACCCATGCTTACTCCGGCTTGTACTACGTGCTAATGGGGCGCGTTTCGCCGCTCGACGGCATTGGTCCCCGCGAATTGCAGCTCGAACAATTGCTAGCGCGCGCCAGCGACGGGGTGGTGCAGGAAGTCATTCTGGCGACCAACTTCACCAATGAAGGTGAAGTTACCGCTCATTACCTCTCCGAAATGCTCAAGAGCCGTTCAATCAAGGTGTCGCGAATTGCGCGTGGCGTTCCGGTTGGCGGCGAGCTCGAATTTGTCGATTCAGGCACTCTGGCGCAAGCCGTACGCGAAAGAAAATCGCTTGCAGAATAAGCACTTGGAGTGCTTGGCCTTACAATTGGATACGGGTCGGCGTATAATCCGCTCCTTATGTTTACGGCTTCGCATATTTCGCTCCAAGGATCGGCACGATGAGTACAGAAGGGAAAGTGGATTGCGGTAAAAGGCGTTTGCTCGTCGCTACCGCCGCTGTCGGCGGAGCAGGTGCCGTGACGGCGATGGTTCCGTTTCTGTCCAGCATGCTTCCTTCCGAACGCGCTAAAGCCGCTGGTGCGCCGGTTGAGGTGGATATTGCCGATCTGGCGCCAGGACAGATGAAAACGGTTGAATGGCGTGGCAAGCCGGTATGGATCATCAACCGCAGCCAGGAAATGCTTGACACACTGGCCAAGCTCGATGACGCAGTGGCCGATCCGAAGTCGGAAGAAAAGCAACAGCCCGAATACTGCAAAAACGAAACCCGCTCGATCAAGCCGAACATCCTTGTTGCGGTGGGCATTTGCACCCATCTGGGTTGCTCGCCGACGTCGAAATTCAAGCACGGCAATGAGGAGGGGATGGGCGAGGACTGGCAGGGCGGTTTTATATGTCCGTGCCACGGTTCGACCTTTGATTTTGCCGGCCGAGTGTTCAAGAACAAGCCGGCGCCAACTAACCTCATCGTTCCGCCGCACACGTATCTCTCGGATACGCGCATCCTGATCGGCGAAGACAAGAAGGAGGCGTAAACGATGGCTGCTGACAACGGTTACGAAAAGTACAAGTCGGACGGCACGCTGATCGGCAACGTGCTGCAATGGTTTGATGCCCGCTTCCCGGCTACTTCGATGTGGCGCTCGCATTTGTCCGAGTATTACGCGCCGAAAAACTTTAATTTCTGGTACTTCTTCGGTAGTTTGGCCATTGTCGTTCTGTCGATGCAGATCATTACCGGAATTTTTCTGGTGATGTTCTACAAGCCGGATGCCGCGCTTAACGCCAGCGGTGTTCCGGTGGCTTTTGCCAGCGTCGAATACATCATGCGCGACGTCAACTGGGGTTGGCTGATCCGTTACATGCACTCAACCGGCGCCTCGGCCTTTTTCGTCGTCGTCTATCTGCACATGTTCCGCGGTTTGCTCTATGGCTCATATCGCAAACCGCGCGAACTGATCTGGGTATTCGGCATCCTGATCTTCCTTTGCCTGATGGCCGAGGCCTTCATGGGCTACCTGCTCCCGTGGGGGCAGATGTCTTATTGGGGGGCACAGGTTATCGTCAATCTCTTTTCGGCGATTCCGTGGATCGGCGAATCGCTCTCAATCTGGATTCGCGGTGATTATGTGATCGGCGATGCGACGCTGAACCGCTTTTTCTCTTTCCACGTTATAGCCATCCCGCTGTTGCTGCTCGGACTGGTCGCGGCGCATATTCTGGCGCTGCATGAGGTTGGTTCGAATAATCCTGACGGAATCGAAATCAAGGATAAGGTCGATGAAAAGGGCATCCCGCTCGACGGTGTGCCGTTCCATCCGTATTACACCGTCAAGGATATCGTCGGCGTTGTTGTTTTCCTGATGATCTTTTCGGTCGTCGTGTTTTTTGCGCCCGAAGGGGGAGGGTACTTCCTCGAGTACAACAATTTCTTCCCGGCTGATCCGCTGAAGACGCCGCCGCATATTGCCCCCGTCTGGTATTTCACGCCTTTTTATTCGATGTTGCGGGCAATCGTTTGGCCGATCCTCGGTATCGAAGCCAAGT
>CAZZDF010000361.1:0-2316 GCA_964652915.1 uncultured Propionivibrio sp.
TTGACCCGGGCGTCCTGCGTTCGCACCAGAAGGTTATTACGGCGCAAGGCGAAGGCGAAATCACCAGCGGCACTTTCTCGCCGAGCATGCAAAAATCCATCGCGCTGGCTCGCCTGCCGATGGGCGTTGCCATTGGCGACACCGTCAAGGTTGCCGTCCGTGACAAGCAGCTTTCCGCCAAGGTCGTCAAACCCACTTTTGTACGTAACGGCAAAGTTCTCGCTTAATTCCGTTACCTTTTATAGCCTGCATCAATCACATTTTCAGGAGTTACCATGAACGTTCCAGCCAACCTCAAGTACACCAAGAGCCACGAGTGGATCCGCAGCGAAGCGGACGGCACGATCACCGTTGGCATTACCGAGCACGCACAAGACCTGCTTGGCGACCTCGTTTTCATCGACCTGCCGGAAGTTGGCAAGACCCTGGCTGCTCATCAGGAAGCCGTTGTTGTCGAGTCGGTCAAGGCTGCCGCTGACGTATACGCCCCGGTTGCCGGCACTGTCACCGAAGTTAACCCCGCTGTTGCCGACGCTCCCGAGTCGGTTAACCAGGACGCATTCGCTGCCTGGATGTTCAAGATGAAGCCGGCCAACGCCGCCGACCTCGACTCGCTGCTTGACGCTGCCGCCTATCTGGCCAGCGCCGGCGAGTAATACCCGGGTCTAAGGCAATAATCACGGGCTTCTTCACGGCACCACCGCGAAGAAGCCCGTTTATTCGCCCTTTCCAGCCCAGATCTCCCGAAGGAATGGCAGGACGCGGAATCCCGGCGCATTGCCGGTGTCACTAGCGCTCCATTCATCCGAACAACTGCTAAACACTGCAGGATTAAACCATGTCACAAACCTCGCCACTTAGCGCACTCGAGCAACGGGACGAATTCATCGCCCGTCACCTCGGAAAGTCAAAGACTGATATCGCCGCCATGCTGGAAGCCATTGGCGCTCCCAGCGTTGACGCGCTGATCGAACAAACCGTGCCGGCAGCCATTCGCCTGCCCGCTGCCATGCCACTGGCCGATGCTGTTCCTGAAGCAGAAGCCTTGGCCAAACTCAAAGCCATCGCCAGCAAGAACAAGATCAACAAGTCCTTGATCGGCATGGGTTACAACGACACCCTGACGCCCAAGGTCATCCTGCGCAACGTGCTGGAAAACCCGGGCTGGTACACCGCTTACACCCCCTACCAGGCTGAAATCGCCCAAGGCCGTCTCGAAGCCCTGCTCAACTACGAGCAAATGGTCATCGACCTCACCGGTCTCGAACTGTCAAACGCCTCGCTGCTTGACGAAGCCACCGCTGCCGCCGAAGCCATGACCATGGCCCGCCGCATCAGCAAGTCGAAATCCAACCTGTTCTTCGTTGATTCCGCCTGCTTCCCGCAAACCATCGACGTCATCAAGACCCGTGCCGGTTTCTTCGGCTACGAGCTGGTTTTCGGCTCGCCGGCCGAAGCCGCTCAACAGGAAGTCTTCGGTGCGATCTTCCAGTACCCGAACGACTCGGGCGAAATCACCGATCTGACCGGCCCGATTGCTGCCGTTCAATCGCGTGGCGGTATCGTTGCCGTCGCCGCTGACCTGATGTCGCTGGTGCTGCTCAAGTCGCCGGGTTCGATGGGCGCCGACATGGCCTTCGGCTCGTCGCAACGCTTCGGCATCCCGATGGGCTTCGGTGGCCCGCACGCCGCCTTCTTCGCCACCCGCGACGAGCACAAGCGCTCGGTCGCCGGCCGCATCATCGGTGTTTCGGTTGACGCCCGTGGCAACAAGGCGCTGCGTATGGCCCTGCAAACCCGCGAACAACACATCCGCCGCGAAAAGGCCAACTCCAACATCTGTACCTCGCAGGTGCTGCTCGCCAACATGGCCGGCATGTATGCCGTCTATCATGGCCCGCAAGGTCTGCGCGCCATTGCCGAACGCATCCATCGCCTGGCGAACATTCTCGCCTTGGGTCTCAAGCGCGCCGGCATCAACGTCGTCACCAAGCAGTTCTTTGACACGATTCATCTGGATATCGGCAGCAAAGCGCTGGCCGTTTACCAGGCCGCACTCGACGCCGGTTACAACCTGCGTCAGGTCAAATCGGGCGTTCTCGGCGTGTCGATCAACGAAAAAACCACGCGTGATGATGTGATCGCCCTGGTTAAGCTGATTGCCGGCGTCAACCTCGATATCGAAGCCTTCGACACCCTGGCTCAGCAATCCGATACGTCGATGCCGGAAGCCCTGCGCCGTACCGACGCGATCCTCTCGCACCCGGTGTTCAACAGCTACCACACCGAGCACGAAATGCTGCGCTACCTCAAGCG
>CAZZDF010000362.1:0-2307 GCA_964652915.1 uncultured Propionivibrio sp.
GGCGCTCAGGCCAACGAGCTGCAGCAAACCATGACCTTCTTCAAACTCGACGACGAATTACACAGATCATCAACCAAAATGAGGAGATAGGGGAACCGTCCATGCGTGTCGTTTTCCACGAAAACTTTCACGACGCAACCTATTCTGCGGATGAGCACGACAATGCAGCCGTGCCGGAACGGCTTGTCGGCATCATGCTGAGTTTGCGTGACGAAGGGCGCTATAGCGTTGACACTCCTGAGATGGCAACGCGTGAGGATCTGTTGCGTGGACACAGCGAAGCCTACGTCGCAAACGTGGAAAACAACTCTCAGCTCTTCAACATCGCCTCTCTGGCGGCCGGTGCAGCCATCCTAGCGGCCCGTCAGGCTTTAAGCGGCGAACCGATGTTTGCCTGCTTGCGGCCACCAGGGCACCATGCCAGTCGATCCTCGGCCTGGGGGCATTGCACCTTTAGCAATATCGCGCTGGCCTTGCTGAATTTGCGCGACGCGGGACTGATCCGTTCGGCTATGGTTGTCGACTTCGACCAACACACCGGAGACGGTACTCAAGATGTGTTGCGAAGCTGGCCCGAGGCTCTGGTATTCAACCCCTATGGCGACAGTTCAGCAAGCTACGTCTATTCGCTCGAAGAGTGCCTTAAACACGCACCACAGGTCGACATTCTCGCCGTTTCGGCTGGCTTTGATGGCTATGTTCACGATCTGGGGCGCAAGCTGACAACTGAGGACTACTTCACCATCGGCCGACTGCTGCAAAGCTACGCCATTCGCCTCGGCCACCAACGCCGTTTCGCCGTGCTCGAAGGCGGGTACTACCTACCCGATCTGGGCAAAAATGTTTTGTCGTTTTGCCGTGGATTCGAGTGAGGCCGGCATGAAACAAACGCCACAATTGACCATCACCCCACGCAGCGGCCTGGGCGACTACGACCGCATCGACATAGACTTGCCGGATGCAAGAGTAGGCAACGTTCGCTGCCGCTTCATGGGTGAAAAAGTCATTCTGTATTCGATACTGGTATGCCCGGAATTTCAGGGGAACGATTATGGAACAGCGGCCATCGAGTTACTGAAAAGTCGCTTTCAAATCATTGTTGCCGACCGCGTACGCTTTACCGCACGGGAATTCTGGGAAAAAATGGGGTTCAAACCACTTGAAAACGGCAATTGGGAATACCGGAGGCTACCGTGAGGGCTGCAAACAGGTTTTGTAGGGTAGCCAAACGAAGCGCCTTCACGTTTTGTGTAAGCGCTGGGAATGCTGATGGATGCACTGCACCTATTCACCCTACACGCTACATCCATTTCAGGCATGATGTACCAACAAGACCGTCCGATTCAATCGGGTGTCCGAAAGCTGAACTGCAACGGAGGACGTCGTGAATCAACCTTCATCAATCCCGCTGAGTGAAAAGCGCCACCCCAGCACCTTCCGACGGCGCAGAACGGACGATGAAATCATCCTGATTGTCGATGACATGCCGGAGAATCTCAGCGTCCTTGGCGAACTGCTGCATGGCGCCGGCTATCGCGTCAAAGTGGCGACCAATGGTGTTTCGGCGTTGAATCTGGCCAACCAACAACCCCGACCGTCGCTGATCCTGCTCGATGTGATGATGCCTGAAATGGATGGCCACGAGGTCTTGCGCCAGTTACGCAGCAATATCAACACGCACGAAATCCCGGTGATTTTCCTCACCGCCATGGGCGGAGAAGAGGACGAAGAACGGGCTTTCGACGACGGCATTGCCGACTATATTGTCAAACCGATCAAGCCGGCGGTCGTTCTGGCTCGCGTACGCAGCCAGTTGCTCGTTCGGCAGGCACGACGCTGGCTGCAGGATCAGAATCTGGCACTGGAAGCCGAAGTCAAACGGCGCATGCTGGAAAACGACCTGATTCAGGCAGTGAGCATTCGGGCTCTGGCGCACCTTGCCGAAACCCGCGACAACGAAACCGGCGCGCACATCCAGCGCACCCAGGGCTATGTCCGTCTGTTAGCCACACGGCTATCCGAGCACCCGCGCTTTTCAACAACACTGACCAACAAGTACATTGAGGTATTGGCGCGCTCGGCGCCGCTACACGATATCGGCAAGGTCGGCATTCCGGACCATATTCTGCTCAAACCGGGCAAACTGACGCCGGACGAATGGGAAATCATGAAGACCCATACGATCCTCGGCTGCGACGCCATCGCGCTGGCCGAGCGCGACATCGACACCACCGTCGAGTTTCTGCAACAAGCCAAGGAAATCGTTCGCTCGCACCATGAGCGCTGGGATGGCAAAGGCTATCCGGA
>CAZZDF010000363.1:0-2285 GCA_964652915.1 uncultured Propionivibrio sp.
CCGGGCGTGGCGACGCGATCTTCGCCGACAAACTCAATCACGCCTCGCTGATCGACGCCGTTCAACTCTCGCGCGCCGACAGCCAACGCTATCCGCACGGTAACGTAGCGGCGCTCGAACGCCTGCTCGCCGCCAGCAGCGCCAAACGAAAGATCATTCTCACCGACGCCGTGTTCAGCATGGACGGCGATGTCGCGCCCTTGCCGGCCCTGCTCGAACTGGCCGAACGTTTCGATGCCTGGCTGGTGATCGACGACGCACACGGCTTTGGCGTGCTCGGCCACCACGGCCGTGGCAGTCTGGCGCATTTCGATCTGCCAAAGTCCGGACCAAAGGCCGAACGCATCGTTTACATGGGCACGCTGGGCAAGGCGGCGGGCGGCGCGGGGGCTTTTGTCGCCGGGGCACAAACACTGATCGAGTGGCTGCTGCAGAACGCCCGAACCTACATCTTCACCACCGGTTCCAGCCCGCTGATGGCCTGCGCGCTGGCCGCCAGCCTCGATCTGATCGAACAGGGCGACGACCGGCGCGCCCACCTGCAAGCGCTGCGCGAGCAATTGCGCGAGGGACTGGCCACCACCCGCTGGCAACTACTGCCTTCACCGACGTCCATCCAGCCGGTCCTCATCGGCGACAACCATGAAGCGCTACGGGTGGCCAACGCCTTGTACGAGCGCGGCCTGTGGGTGCCGGCCATCCGCCCGCCGACGGTTCCGAAGGGCACCGCGCGTTTGCGCGTCTCGCTCTCTGCCGCGCACAGCACGGAGCAGGTATCCCTGTTGGTGGACGCACTACGGGCACTGGCATGAGCGAAAGTCAAACCAAACCCGATCTGGCGCTCATCCACGGCTGGGGGCTGGGCAGCTCGGCCTGGCAGACGCTGTTGCCGACGCTTGCGCCGCACTTCTGCCTGCATCTGGTCAGCCTGCCGGGCTACGGCCACGCGGATCATCTGCCTGAAAGCCGCATGGATCGGTCACCTTCGCATGGAGATAGCCAGAAGACCGATGAACCGGCAATCTTCAGGCACACCCTTTGCACGACGCCAAGCCACGAGCCCTCCAACACACCGACCTTCGATGAAGCGGCCCAGTCGCTTATCGAGACCTTGCCCGAAGGCTGCGTCGTCTGCGGCTGGTCGCTCGGCAGCATGCTCGCCCTGCACGCCGCCCACCTGTCGCCACAGCATTTCAGGAAACTGATCCTGATCGGCGGCACCCCCAGTTTTGCGCAACGTGATGACTGGCCGCACGCCAAGCCGCCAGCCCTGCTCGACAGCTTTGCCGAAGCCGTCGCCAAGGCGCCGGCCGGCACGCTGCAACGTTTTATCGTGCTGCTCAATCAGGGCGACGTGCAGGCGCGTCTGTTCGGACGTTCGCTGACCCAGCAGTTGATGATCTCGCAACTGCCCGATACGGCAACGCTGATGACCGGCCTTGACTGGCTGCGCAACGTCGATCTGCGCAATGAAGTCGCCGCCATCGACTTGCCCACGCTGCTGCTGCACGGCGAACATGATCCGCTGATGCCGCTGGGAGCTGCGCAATGGCTGGCAGACACGCTGCCGGATGCGCAGCTGCAGGTCATCAACGGCGCGGCCCACGCCGCCTTCCTCACCGATCCGGATAACTTTGCCGGACGCATCGCCACTTTTTGTGCCACAGATCGCCATGATTCCACCGACCATTAAGCAACGCGTCCGTGAATCGTTCGACCGCGCGGCTGAAACCTACGATGGCGCTGCGCGGGTACAGCGGCATGTCTGCCAACGTCTGATTGAACAGTTTAAACGCCCTGACACGCCACGCCACATACTCGATGCCGGTTGCGGCACGGGCTACGGCGCCCGCCTGCTACGCACCCGCTGGCCGGAAGCCGCAATCACCGGCGTCGATTTCGCGCCGTCCATGCTCAAACTCGCCGAACGCGAAATGGACGCCTGCTTCACCGCCGACATCGAGGAACTCCCCTTTGGCGCTGAATCCTTCGACCTGTGGTGGTCGAGCCTGAGTATTCAGTGGTGCGATCCGGCCAGGGTCTTCGCCGAAGCCGCGCGCGTCCTCAAATCAGGCGGGCAACTGGCGCTCAGCACCCTCGGCCCGGATACTTTTTATGAACTGCGCGAAGCCTTCAACGGCGTGGATCAACACCGCCACACCCTCGCCTTTGACGAACCGGAAGCCATCGGCCACCTGCTGACCGAAGCGCAGTTCCGGAACATCACTCAAAGCCGCGAGAAACACACGGTGCATTATCACGACCTGAAAACGCTACTGCGTGCG
>CAZZDF010000364.1:0-2278 GCA_964652915.1 uncultured Propionivibrio sp.
GTTTTCCGAGCATGCTGCGCGAAATGGTGCACAAGCTGGAAGCCGAAGCCGGCCATATCGAAATGAATTTCCCCTACTTCATCAACAAGGCCGCCCCAATTTCCGGCGTGCTCAGCCTGATGGACTACGACGTCACGCTGACCGGTGAAATCGCAAACGGCAAGATCACCTCGACGGTCAAGGTCGTCGTCCCGGTCACCAGCCTCTGCCCCTGCTCGAAGAAAATCTCCGAACGTGGCGCACACAACCAGCGCTCGCACGTCACCGTCACGGCGGTCATCAACAAGCACCTGTGGATTGAAGAAATCGTTGAACTAGTCGAAAAACAGGCCTCCTGCGAGCTATTCGGCCTGCTCAAGCGCCCGGACGAAAAATACGTTACCGAACGCGCCTACGACAACCCGAAATTTGTCGAAGACATGGTGCGCGACGTCGCCGCCCGCCTGAGCGCCGAACCGCGCATTTCGTCCTACGTCGTCGAGTCGGAAAATTTCGAGTCGATTCACAACCACTCGGCTTATGCGCTGATCGAAAATACGAACTCAACGACCATCAACAGGTTTTAAACGTCGCCGGCTCGCTGAAAAACTAATGAAAAGAGGCTTTCTCGAACCTCTACGACCGACGCGACGACACACACCAACATTCGTTAGTCGCTAAAACCCACAGGCGGTGTCACCCGTAGCACCGCCTGGGCTACGCCCGGCCGCATCGTTGGCTGCAATGGACTGTGGCATGGTCACCTGGATTCCCTGCGCAGGAGGCACTACGGTCGGCGGAGTGGAACTACTCGCAACGAAACCGAACTGCCCGGAACCAATCAACTGCGCCCCTGCCGAATTGTTCACCATGATCGCTCCGGAAGCCACATCAAGATGCAATCCGTTCGGGGGAGGCAAACCTGTGGGCGTCGGAATATTGCCGCAATCGTTTTGACACAGCAACATACCCCAATGGGTTCCGCGAATACCTATCGTCGCGACGCCGGTCGTAAAACCCACTTTATTGCGAGATCGTTTCCCAATCAAGCCGGTGACGGCACGCAGCCCCCCTTTAAGCAAACCGAGCAACACGCCATCCTTGCTATCGTCCTTCTCGTCAAAAGAATATTTTTCGACCTTGAACTGCGTATTCGGCCGTAACACAACCTCACCGCCATCGACAAACTTGACGCGCGCGTAGGTATCCACTTCCGTTGACAACAAATCGCCCTCCTTGACGTCCGAACGAACCGACAAGACCTTTGTTGCCCCATCCTGTTGCTGAACCGAGAACGTACCGGATAAATGCGTCACCGTCCCAACCGCACCTTCGCCAGCCAGCACAGGAGCCGAAAGCAGCACACCGAGAAACGACAATGTAGTTTTGTTCATATCACTTATTCAATTCAGATCGTACATTGGCCAACATTACGGCGACCGCGACCACCATTTTCCTCGCTGCCACTTTCAGACGCCGCAGCTTGGGATCCCGCGCCATTACCGTTGGTGGCGGTCTCCTGGTCACGCTCGCCAGAGACCGTACCTGAAGAATTCGAGTCGCTCGCTACGAAACCAAAAGTATTTGGCATCTCACCACCCACCACACCACCGATGAGCGTTGGTGTGCCGCCCGAAAGCGTTGCAAGCATGGGCGAAACAGAAGCGAGTTCGACAGGCAACGCGACAGGTCCATCAGAAGTTGGCGGCTGCACCTCATCAATGGCATTCACTGTCTGGTTCTGCCCAGTCTGAATCTGTTCGGCAATCACGACGAAAGACGCTTCACCCGAAGTCCCTTCGGCACACCCCGGCATCGACGGCGCCGTCAAGCACGTGGCGATTTCCGGCAACACGGTAGAACACCCTGCCGCATTCGGATCGGCCGCGCAAGTAGCCAAAGTCGGCTGAACAACGGCACAGCCCGCTGCACTTGGGTTGGCGGTACAGTCCGCCAGTGTTGGCAACACGACTGAGCACCCTGCCGCACTGGGCGTTGCCGTGCAGGTCACCAAGGTCGGCAGAACCGCCGAACAACCGGCGGCGCTCGGGGTGGTTGTACACGTTGCCAGCGTTGGCAGCACCGCAGAGCATCCTGCCGCGCTTGGCGTTGCCGTACAGGTCGCCAAAGTCGGCAGAACCGTCGAGCAACCGGCGGCGCTCGGGGTGGTCGTACACGTTGCCAGTGTTGGCAACACCGCAGAACAACCTGCCGCGCTTGGCGTTGCCGTACAGGTCGCCAAAGTCGGCAGAACCGTCGAGCAACCGGCGGCGCTCGGGGTGGTCGTACACGTTGCCAG
>CAZZDF010000365.1:0-2270 GCA_964652915.1 uncultured Propionivibrio sp.
GTTTCACCCTGCTCAAGCGCGGCAAGAAGAACTACGGGATGATTAGCTGGTTGTAAGAAAAACGACCATAAGAGAACTCGGCGTCACCCGCAAAGGGAAACAACGAGGTTGTGGTAAACACCGTCGCAAAACGGAATTGTCCCCATTCAGTTCCGGGCAAGTAATCTACTTGATATATTTTTCGACAATTGAGTTGTATTTACCCTCGCTCTTCAGCTTTTTAAGGCCTTCGTTGAAGGCCTCACATAGCGCTTTGCTCTTGAAAGCAACCCGATAAGGCGTTGGGGGAAAGATTTCATGTAGGGTGATTTCGGCACCAACATTTTCTCCCATGCCCTGAACTTGTTTTCTAAAGTACTTGAATATGTTGATGTCCATTACCACCACATCCGCACGCCCTGAAAAAAGCATTTTCACCTGGCTTTCCTGGTGAGCAAGCTCGACATACTGCTCATTGCCTTTTGCCATCGCCGCGAAATCCGGCCCTAAATACTTAGTCGCGTTCTGGAAAGCGACAATGCTTAGCGAAGTGAGGTCTTCCAACGAATCCGCCTTGATATTCCTTGATTTAAGAGACACCGCGACGTTCTGATACGAAATATGAGAATCGGAATAACAAACGTCTTTTAACGCACTGCTTTCATTGATCGTCAAGGCCGCTTCGGTATGCCCCATCCTCATGCTCCAGGGAACCCGGGCAAAGGGGAGATAGAACAACTTGATGGTATTGCCTGAATAAAGCAACGACTGCCGCAGAATATCCACCTCAATACCATTGTTTGATTCCTCAATGACATAGGGAGGCAGAGCAAGGCCTACGGCCACTTTGACTTCTGTGGCAAAAACAACGTTGGTGATGAAAAAAGAAAACACCAACGCATTGATTAGATGAACTATTTTTCTCATTACAAAACCACTCTCAATCAACAAAAACGTCCTTTTGACCAAGTTTGCACTTTGATTCCTAAAGCAAGCATTTTGTTCTGAACAGGCGAAAATTTGCCCATTGGCTCACCCAAGGAAACAGCCAAAACGATCGTTCAGTATCTTGTTCGCCACTGAACTCGACCTACAAAAACAAGCGACCATTGTTGAGCGTCTACATTGGTAAAGTGCCGTACTTCCCTCACCACATCGTTTTTACTCAATTACAAGCCCGTTGATCCAGATAAGCTGCCCTCTGCACTGCCCGGTCTGCCCGAAAACGATAGCCGCCTGACCAAACTCGGCGGCCAATCGGCATAAGGTTTCTTCGCTGGCATCAAGCACGCAAAACCCCGGCTCGACCGGCCACTTGCCGGAATCGGCATGATTACTGGCCGACAGGTAACGTAAGCCCAGCGTGTCCAGCCTCGCCTGCAGCGCTGCATGACGTTGCGCGTTTTCTGTCAAAGTCTGCCTTCCACCCGGATTACAGGCCGTCATGATGCCCCAGTTTGCGACGCCCCGCTGCTGCAAAAAAGCCGCGAATGCCGGATCAGGCTCGCCGATGCGCAAATCGAAAACCAGCTCCGGCGCCACTACCCGATAAGTCGTGGCAAGAAAGGCGGCTTCGAGTTCGGGAGTTCGCATAGGCGAAACGCCTAAACCTCTTCTTCAAGCGCTTCGATCTCTTCAAGCGCCCCCAGACGCGCCTGCGCCTCGGCGGCCGGCAGGGCCTCGACACCTTTGAGCTTGCGTTCGATCTGGCGGGTACGCACGCCGGCCGACTCGATGCTCTTGGTGGCCTGCTCCAATTTCTTGCGCGTGGCATCGAGCGCTTCGCCGAACTTGCCGAACTCGGTCTTGATCGCTCCCAGCACGCCCCAGACTTCCGACGAACGTTTCTCGATGGCCAGCGTACGAAAGCCCATTTGCAGGCTGTTGAGCAAAGCGGCCAGCGTCGTCGGGCCGGCAATGCTGATGCGGTAATCGCGCTGCAGGCTGTCGGCCAGTCCGGAGCGACGCAGGGCTTCGGCATACAAGCCTTCGGTGGGCAGATAGAGGATGGCAAAGTCGGTGGTAGCGGGCGGCTCGACGTACTTTTCGCGAATCGTTTTAGCCTCCAGCCGCAGGCGCTGCTCCAGCGCCTTGGCCGCCAGTTCGACGGCCACCGGCTCGGCACGCTCCTGTGCTTCGATCAGGCGCTGATAGTCTTCCATCGGGAACTTGGCATCGATCGGCAGCCACACCGGCTTTTTGTCGTTACCGCCCATCTCACCACCGGGCAGGCGAATGGCAAACTCGACGCGCTCGTTGCTGCCGGGGCGCGTGATGACGTTCTTCTCGTA